>CAZIFP010000171.1:0-6531 GCA_964538105.1 uncultured Bifidobacteriaceae bacterium | reverse complement strand
AACGGCATTCCGCGCAAAGGCGAGGTGCTCACGCAGATTTCGCATTTCTGGTTCGAGAAATTTTCCGCGCTCGTGCCGAATCACCTGCTCGCCCAGGCGGGCGATCCTCTGCCGATCAATTTGCAGCCGTTCACCGCGCAACTGGCGCGCCGCTCGATGATCGTGAAAAAGGCCAAGCCGCTCGCCATCGAGTGCATCGTGCGCGGGTATCTTTCCGGCAGCGGCTGGAAGGAATATAAAAAGTCGCAGACCGTCTGCGGCATCAGGCTGCCCGCCGGCCTGACCGAATCCTCCGAATTACCGGAACCGATTTTCACGCCGTCCACCAAGGCCGAGGCCGGCCACGACGAAAACATTTCCTTCGAGGAAGCGTGCAAGATCACCGGCGCGGAACTCGCAACGCAGGCGCGCGACTTGAGCCTGAAGATTTACCAGGCCGGACGTGATTACGCCCGCCAGCGCGGCATCATCATTGCCGACACGAAATTCGAGTTCGGTCTGTTCGAGGGCAAGCTCATCCTGATTGACGAAGTGCTGACGCCGGACTCCTCGCGTTTCTGGCCGGCCGACCAATACGCGCCCGGCAAAGGCCAACCGAGCTTCGACAAACAATTCGTCCGCGACTATCTTGAAACGCTGACGTGGAACAAAACCCCGCCCGGCCCTCAATTGCCGGACGACGTTGTCGCCAAAACCAGCGCGAAATATCTGGAAGCTTACGAGCGGCTGACAGGTAAAAAGCTTTGAAATCGCTAGTCGAAGATTTTTTGCAATACCAGCGCCACGAGCGCGGGCAGGCAGACAACACGGCGCGCAACTGCGCCGTGTTGTTCTCAGTGGTTTTGAATCTGACGGTCGGCTTCAATTCCGCATTGGCCCAGGCATCAAACCCAACGACGACGACGGTTTCACCTCAGGCACGCCACACACCGCCCGCGCGCGATCCGCACACGCTTGGATTTGTCTCGGCCACGAAGCTGCCTGACGGCGCCGTTCCGCCGGCGGACATTGATGGCAACTTCATTCTCGGCCCGACGCACAACCGCGCACCGGAAATCACCACCAACACGCTGCAAGGAACCGTCTGTGAATTCACCATGAATTCGGCGGACAGCAAAATTTATCCCGGCATCGCGCGCGACCCGAAAACGTTTGGCACGCCCGACCCTGCCGATCCCGCCAGGCTCATTGTGACCACCAGCCATCCGGCGCCTTACACGCGCCACGTTTCGGTTTATGTGCCGAAGCAATATGTACCCGGCACCGCCGCGCCGTTCATCGTCGGCGCGGACGGACCGGACCACCTGCTGTTCACGGCACTGGATGATTTGATCGCGGAGAAAAAAATTCCCGTGATGATTGGCATTTCGATTGGCAACGGCAGCGGCGACGCCCAGGGAAGCGAGCGCGGTTTGGAATACGACACGATGTCGGGACGATACGCCGAGTTCGTCGAGTCGGAAGTGCTGCCGCTCGTGGAAAAAAACTGTCGCGTCACGCTCACAAAAAATCCCGATGCCCGCGCGACGATGGGCGGCAGTTCCGGCGGTTCCTGCGCGCTCATCATGGCGTGGTATCATCCGGAACTTTATCACCGCGTGCTCACTTATTCCGGCACCTATGTGAACCAGCAATGGCCGCACAACGACGTGACGCCGCATGGCGCGTGGGAATTTCATGAGCACCTCATCCCGGACAGTCCCGCCAAGCCCATCCGCATCTGGATGGAAGTCGGCGACCGCGATCTTTTGAATCCAAATGCCATGCGCGACAACATGCACGACTGGGTGCTTGCCAATGAGAACATGGCGAAAGTTCTTGCCGCGAAAAATTATCATTACCAGTTTGTGTTCGCCCGCAACGCCGGGCATGTGGACGGCCGGGTGAAACAACAAACCCTGCCCGAAGCGATGGAATGGTTGTGGCGCGACTACCTGCCGGCGGGTAAATAGTGCAGACGGACGATTTCCGTTGTCGGACAAAACTTGCCGTTCCGAAGAGAACCGATAAGTTCTGGAGTTGGTTGATTTCCGAAAATTATGAAAGCAATCCGGTCATGGCTTGCGATTTCGCTTACAGCAATCACACTGCGCTGTCCCGCTTCGCCGCCCGCGATTCTCATCACCAACCTGCCGGCTTTTGGTTCCAAGAATCTGCTGGCCGGTTTGGTGCTGAATGCAAATCCTGCCACGAACGCCGTCGCGGTTTTCATTTATGTGCCGGGTTACGGCTGGGTGACCAAACCGACCTGCGCGCAGCCGCTCACGACGATCCAGCCGGATGGTTCCTGGTCCGCGAACATCACCACCGCCGACAGCGACACGAATGCCACGCGCTACGCCGCCTTGCTCGTCAGCACCAACTTTGACCAGGACTGCGTGCTCGGCTCCAATAATCTGCCGGCGAACCTTTACGCGCAGGCCAGTGCCAAGACCGTCGTCACGCGCCCGTCGCCCGGTGTGCGGTTCTTCGGCTTTTCCGGTTACGACTGGTGGGTGAAAAACTCCACCACACCGGTCGGGCCGGGGCCGAATTATTTTTCTGACGCCACCAACAACGTCTGGACCGACACGAACGGCTGGCTGCACCTGCGCATCACCAACCGAACGAACGCCTGGCAATGCGCCGAAATCATTTCCGCGCGCACCTTCGGCCCGGGCAGTTATCGGTTTGAACTCAATTCGGTGGTGGACAACCTCAACCCGAACGTCACTCTCGGGTTGTTCACTTGGAGCTATGATCTGGCATTCACAGACCGCGAGATGGATGTCGAGTGCGGCCGCTGGCAATACCCGGCGGACACGAACAACGCCCAGTTTGTCCTTCAACCCTACTACCTCGCCAACCAGCTTGTCCGCTACCGCGTGCCGCCGGGGCTGGCTGACTCGACGCACCTCTTTGTCTGGGAAACCAACCGGATCAGCTGGCAATCCCAGACCGGCGCGTATTCCGCCGCCGCGACCAATCTCATCGCAGCCTATGTTTTCACCAACGCCGCGAACGTGCCGCAAAGCGGCGACGAGTGCGTGCATCTGAATTTGTGGCTGATCAACGGCAGCCCGCCCACCGACAGCAATGAAGTCGAGGTCATCATCCAGAACTTCAATTTTGTTCCGCTCGGCCCGCCGCCGCGCGCGGTGCTGACGAATTTACAGTTGTCCACCGCCAGTTCATTTCAATGCATCTTCAACGTCCAGCCGGACTATCGTTATGAAGTGCAGACCTCCTCCAATCTTTTCCTCTGGTCGCATTTGACAACTCTTCTGGCCACCAACGTCAGCCTGACCTTTGCGGACACCAACCTTCCGGCGGCGAGCACACGGTTTTATCGCGTCGTCGCTTTGCCGTGATGAAACACGTGGAGTGATGAAGCTAACGTCAGGCGGAAGCGCGACCAAAACTGGTGACGTGAAACGTCCACTCACCAGGCCCGCGCGTATTGGTTCGGCGGCGGCAATTTGTGACCTAGCGCCTTCGCAGCGTGAGCCGGCCAATACGGATCCACCAACATTTGCCGTGCAAGCAGCACCACGTCCGCCTTGCCTTCGCGCACGATGTCGTCCGCCTGTTTCGGCTCGGTGATGAAGCCGACCGCCGCCGTCTTGATTTCCGCCGCATGCCGGATTTTTTCCGCGAACGGCACCTGATAGCCCGGCTCGACTTTGATTTTCGCGTCCGGCACGAGGCCGCCGGAACTGCAATCCATCAAGTCCACACCCTCGGCCTTCAATAATTTCGCCAGCGCGATGCTGTCCTCGATCTGCCAGCCGCCGGGCATCCAATCAATCGCCGAGATGCGCACCGCCAGCGGCAGATGATCCGGCCAGACTTTGCGGATGGCGCGCGTCGTGTCGAGCAGCAGGCGGATGCGATTTTCAAAACTGCCGCCATATTTGTCCGTGCGGTGGTTCGTGAGCGGCGAGAGAAATTCGTTGAACAGATAGCCATGCGCCGAGTGCAGTTCCAGCCAGTTGAAACCCGCCGTCAACGCGCGTTTCGCCGTGGCGACAAAATCATTTTGCACGCGCAAGATGTCCGCCTCCGTCATCGCGCGCGGGACTTTCGGTAGATCGCCGCCGAACGGAATCGCGCTCGGCGCAATCGTTTCCCAGCCGCCCTGCGCGTCGGACAAATGCGCGCCGCCGTTCCACGGCAAAGCCGCCGACGCCTTGCGCCCGGCGTGCGCGATCTGGATTCCCGCCACCGCGCCATGTTCCTTTACAAACTTCGCGATGCGCGCCAGCGGCTCGATGTGCTGGTCGCTCCAAAGTCCCATACAGCCGGGCGTGATGCGGCCTTCCGGCGCGACGCCCGTGGCCTCGACGATGACGAGTCCCGCGCCGCCGACCGCGCGCGAACCGAGATGGACATAGTGCCAGTCGTTCGCGAAACCGTCCTTGGCGGAGTATTGGCACATGGGCGACACGCCGATGCGGTTGCGTAACGTGACGGAGCGGATGTTGAGCGGTGAAAACAGATGCGGAACGGAATTGGAATGGTCGGTCATAAGCGCGGACAAATTAGGCCAGAACAAAAAAAGCGCAAGCGACGGCCGCACCGCCAGCCCAAAAAATGGAGCTGCATATTGCACTGCTTGACAAGGTTGCGAGCCGCATGACAAGTTCCGCCAATGAAATATTTCCTGCCGCAAGGGTTTGTTCTGGCACTCTGCCTGTTTTGCCGGCCGGCCCTGGCCACAGCTTGGGAAGTAGGCGCGACGATCCCGAAGATTACCGCCCAAGACCAGCACGGCGCGGCATATGTCTTAACCAATGGCACGAGATTCCTGCTCATCGCTACCGAGATGGCCAGCGCCAAGGCCGCAAACCAGAAACTTGCCGCACAAGCCGCCGGTTTTCTCGAAGAGCGTCATGCCGTTTATCTCATGGACATTCACACCATGCCCGGCATCGCCCGGATGTTCGCTTTTCCTAAACTGCGGAAATACCCACACCGCATCGTGCTGGTGGATGACGCGGAAACCTTGAGCCAGGCGCCGGTCAAACCCGGTCAAATCACCGTGTTGACCCTGACACCGGCAGGACGCATCGAGAAAATCTCCTATTGGGATCCCGCCAAGGAACCCGTGACCAGCGTAGTTCAGTGAAGCCAGATTTCCGCAGCTTATAATTCCCGCCGCATTCAAAACCAAAACGGGAGGGAAGCGCCTCGCGGCAATTCACCACCCGTTGAAATCGCGGAGAATGGTCAGTGCTTCACTTCAACCGCCTTGCCCATCGGCTGGCCGATTTCCTTGAGCAACTGCACGAACCATTTTGATTTTATGTTGAAAGGCTTGCCGCCCTTGATGCGTTCGAACTCGATCGCGCGCAGCTTGTCGCCGCGTTCTTCGTCTTCGCCCACCACGCCGCCGTGGCCCGCGAAGGCGCATTGCACGGCCTTGATGGCGCAACGCTTGATGAGCTTGCGGTCGGCGGCGTTTGCGGCGGCGGCGCGGCTGTAATATCCGCTCTTCTGCATGAGCGTTTTTTCCGCACCGATCATTTCGGCAAATTGTTTGGCGAACCACGCGCCGACATTGACCTTGTCCAGCCGGACGTGGCCAAACGCATCGCGCGGGACTTCTTCGCCACGGGCTTCGATTTGCTTGACGATGTCCGACACGCACGCGCCTTCGGAGACGAACAGGTTCACGCAATCGTGCTGGTCCATGATCTTGCGCAGGCGGGCGGACTCGGTCTTGATGTCGAGCGCCATTTCGGGAATGAAAACTCCGTGAACTTCCCGGCGCTCCGGGCTTAAGCCGAGGTCCGGCAAAAAGCTCATCGCGCCCATCATCTTCCGATATTCGAGCGCCGTCGCCGCAGTGAGCCAGCCGCAGTTGCGGCCCATGACTTCGTGGATGATCAACATGCGCGGATTCGCGTTGTGCTCGGAGACGACGTTCGCGAAATAATGCGCGCCTTCCTCGGCGGCCGTCCACGCGCCGAGACTCTGGCGGATCGGGATCACGTCGTTGTCAATCGTCTTGGGCATGCCGACGACCGTGAGCTCGTAGTTGTTCGTCTTGAGAAATTTCGCGAGGTCGGCCGCCGCAGTGTTCGTATCGTCGCCGCCGATGGTGTGCAACACATCCACGCCGTCCTTGATCAATTGGTCCGCCGCGACTTTCTGCGGGTCCTGGCCTTCCTTGACGAGACCGCGCTTCACACAATCCTTCACGTTGGTGAGCTTCACGCGGCTGTTGCCGATGGGGCTGCCGCCGTGTTCGACGAGCGCCTGCCAGTTCTTGCGCACGGCCCCTGTCACCTTGAGGCTCTTGCCCTGGAGCAGGCCCATGTAACCGTTCACATAGCAGATGATCTCCACCTTCGGCGCCTTGCGCGTGTAAGTTTCAATTAAATAACCAATCGAGGCGCTCAGGCACGGAGCCAGGCCGCCCGCCGTCAGGATTCCGACTTTTTTTACTTTCTTGCTCATAAATAATTTTTTTGATGGTGCACTGTCCGGGAAAAGGGGAACAATCGTTTGATCTTTCTTTCAGAGGCAACAAATCTCGGTTCGCTAATG
>CAZIFP010000170.1:0-6599 GCA_964538105.1 uncultured Bifidobacteriaceae bacterium | reverse complement strand
CGTCCAGCGGCGCAACTGTTCCGGCGCGATCACGCCGTCCGTCTGCACCTCGATGTTCTGGATGGCAAACGTGGAATTTTCATAGACGAACTTGTCCAGCGCCCATTCGCCCGCGCGCCAGAACAGGTAAAGCCCGAACACCGTGCCGAGCGTCACGCCCAGCGCGATGGACGCCAGCCGCGTGCGGGCCGCGTTCGCCTGGTCGGAGCGCACCTTCACGTCGAGCACATGCCCGCGGTTCAGCCGCCGGTTTTTTTGTCCGCGTTTAAACCACATTGTCATCAACTCATTGTCGCCACGCAAATTTTTGCCGTGAACGCGGTGTTGTCGCCCATCCGTTCCACGCAGCTTCGTTTCAGCGCCAGATCAATCATCCGCTGGCAAAGTTCGGCATAGCCGACTCCCACCGCCGCCGCCGCCTTGGGCAGCAGGCTCGTTTCCGTCATGCCCGGCAGCGTGTTCACTTCGAGCACCACCGGCTCGCCGTTCGGTCGCACCATCACGTCCACGCGCGAATAATCGCGCCCGCCAATCGCATGAAACGCGCCGAGTGCCGCTGCCTGAATCCGCTGCGTCGTCGCCGCGTCAAAATCCGCCGGGCAGAAATATTCCGTTTCGCCGGCCGTGTATTTGCTCCGTTCATCATAACGGCCGGACTTGGGCCGCACTTCGACCACCGGCAACGCCTGGCCGTCCAAAATGCCCACCGTCGTTTCGCGCCCGGCGATCCGTTCTTCCACGAGCAGTTGCGTATCGTAGCGGAGCGCCTCGGCCAGCGCGCCGGGCCAGTCCGCGACGCGCTCCACGAATTGCAGCCCCACGCTCGAACCCTGCCGCACCGGCTTGACCACCACCGGCGGCTGCCAGCCCAGCGGCCACGGCGTTTTGGCGGACTCGACCACCAGAAATTTCGCCGTCGGCACGCCGGTCGCCATGCACCGATGCTTCGTCTGCACCTTGTCGAAAGCGATGCGGCTCGCTTCGGAATCGCAGCCGGTGTAAGGCACGCCGAGCTTTTCGAGCTGCGCCTGCACCGTGCCGTCCTCGCCGTAAGTGCCATGCAACGCCAGAAAAACCGCTTCCGTTTTCGGCGGCAAAATCCAGTCCGGCTTTTCCGGGTCCAGTTCCGTGACCGTGTGGCCGAGCGAACGCAGCGCCTGCGCCACGCCCGCGCCGGAACGCAGCGACACCTTGCGTTCGGCGCTGGGGCCGCCGAGCATCACCACAATTTTTAATCGTTGATTCACTTCACAAATTTTTCCATCGAGACGGCGGTTTTTGGAAACACCCGCAAAATCTGTTTGTCCGTCGTCACCAGCGGCACGCCCAAATCCTGCGCCAACGCCACATATTCGCAGTCGTATGCCGAGCATTTTGACTGCATCGCCAGTTCCAAAACTTTTCTGGCATCGACGGTGTATTCGCGGCCCGCAATCGCCTCTTCCGCCACTCGCAACGAACTGATTGCGGTCTCAAAATTCATTCCGGCATGATTGATGTATTTCATCAATGTCGCGCGGAATTCCGAACGCCACAGCAACGGCGCGGCCCAAATTGAATCCACCGCACACACCGCTTCGGCCAAGGCCGAGCAGTCGGTATGTATCGAAAAATAGGCGATGACGTTGGTGTCGGCGACGATCATTCCCGGCCCTCGCGCTTCCACCGGTCAATCTGCGCCGCCGTCGCCTTGAACTTCATCGTGCCACGCAAAGCCCGCGCCCGTGCAATCAGCGCCTGCGAGTCCACCGGCACGCTGCGGACGCTGGACTCCAGCACCGCGATCGCCTCCCGGTTCAGGCTGCGCCCGTGCGCCGCCGCACGTTTTTTCAACTCACGGTGCGTTTCTTTAGGAATGCCTTTGATGGTGATCGTGATCATGGCGCAACCATAACGCAACCATTTTGGAAGTCAACCCTCTTCGCCGATGATTTCGACTTCCGTGTGCAATTCAATGCCGCGCGCTTCCTTCGCCCGCATCTTAAGCAGCGCAATCAGTTCCAAGACGTCGCGCGCCGTCGCGCTGCCGCCGTTCACGATGAAATTGCCGTGCTCCAGCGAGACCATCGCCCCGCCGACATGCGCGCCTTTCAGCCCGATCTCATCAATCAATTTCCCCGCCGGAACGGTTCCGGCATTTTTGAAAATACAGCCCGCGCTCGGCGCCGCGGGCTGGGCCTCCCATCGCTTTTCACTGAATGACTTCATGCGCTTTTCAATTTCTTCGCGCGACGACGGCTTGCATTTGAACACCGCGCCCAGCGCGACGTGCGTTTTCAGCGTCGCACAACAACGATAATCAACCGACATTTCCTTTGGCGCGAGTTCGCGCACGTTGCCGGCAAAATCCATCAGGCGCACGGACTCGACCACGTCGAATGTCGCGCTGCCCATCGCGCCGGCGTTCATGCGCAGCGCGCCGCCGACACTGCCGGGAATGCCTTCCAGAAATTCCACGCCGCTCAAGCCGCTGCGCTTCGCCTCCACCGAAACATTTTTCAATTTCGCACCCGCGCCGCAATGCAACCGTTCGCCGACAATCTCAACCTTGCCGAAATGTGGCTGCGCCAAGCAGATCACCACGCCGCGAAAACCGCCGTCGCGCACGAGCAGATTCGAGCCGCGGCCAAGAATGAAAAACGGGATTTCATTTTCGCGGCAAGATTTCACGACGTTCGCCAGATCTTTTTCGTCCGCCGGCTCGACATAAACATCCGCCGGCCCGCCGACGCGCAACGTTGTGTGCTTCGCCAGCGGCTCTTCGCGGCGGATTACCGTCTCGCGCGAAACGTGGGCAACCAGTTCATCGGCAATGTTTCCTTCGATTGGCATCGTGTTTTCCAAAATTTCCGGGTTCGTCGTCATTTCAATGCGCGTGTCTCGCAGAACCGTGCGCGTGACCGCAACTGCACTTTTTAATTTTCGATTGCGCGGGCGCCGGCTGCGCGACGGCGTCCAAAATGATTCCGGCAATCTGCTCCGCCGCCGCCGGTGTGTGCCATTGGGCGAGCGCGGATTGCATTTTTGCCCGCGCCGGTTCGTCCTCGACCAGTCCGGTCAAAATGGCGGCGACTTTTTCCGGCGTGGCATTTTTCTGCTCCAGCAATTTCGCCGCGCCGGTTTTCTCGAAAGCGCTGGCGTTGACAAACTGGTGGTTGTCCGCCGCCGCCGGATACGGCACGAGCAGCGACGGCAGCAGCATCGCCGCAAATTCCGCGAGCGACGATGCGCCGGAACGGCTCACGGAAGCCGTCGCCGCGCCCAGCGCCAGATCCATTTCGGCGAGGAACGGTTTCACGACGGCCTTGATTCCACGCGCAGAATAGGCGGCTTTTACTTTTTCAAAATCATTCGTTCCGGTGAGGTGCAGCCATTGCCAGTTTTTCTGCGCGAGCAGCGGCAGCGCAGATAAAATCATTTCGTTCAAACCGTTCGCGCCCTGGCTACCGCCCATCACCAGAATCGTCGCACGGTTTGGATCAAGGCCGAGGGCAATTGCGAATTGCGAATTGCGAATTGCGGATTGGGTAAATTGAACGCGCACCGGCGTGCCGGTGGTCGTAATTTTGCGCGCTTTCAGCCGCGAACCGGATTCTGGAAATCCGACGAACGCCTCGTTCACGAAGCGCGAGAGAAACCGGTTGGCGCGGCCGGGAATGGTGTTCGACTCGTGCAGAAAAGTTTTCGCGCCGAAGGCGTTTCCGGCAAGGATTGGCGGCGCGCTAGTGAATCCGCCCATCGCCAGCACGGCCTGCGGCGGGCGGGCCTGGAAAATTTTCTTCGCCGCGCGCCACGACTGCCAGAAGCTGCGGCCGAACGAAAAATAATTCCGGTTTTGCAGCGCGACGGCGGGCAGCGTGAAAATTTCCATGCCGACCGCGGATTTCACGGCCTGCTGGTCCACGTCCTTCGGCGAGATGAGCAACGCGACGGTGCAGCCGCGCTTTTTGAGTTGTTCGGCGACGGCGAGTCCCGGAAAAAGATGGCCGCCCGTGCCGCCACAGGCGATGGCGACGAAGGGTGATTTGGCGGCGGGTGAACTCATGTGGCCTTGGCGGCGAAAGGATTTTCGCCGGCATCTGGCGCGGCCTTGGAAATTTTTTCGCGCACCGGCGCGTGGCGCGCGACGCTGAACAACAACCCGATGCAGATCAGCATCGCGAGCAGGTTCGAACCACCGTAGCTGATGAACGGCAGCGGCAGACCCTTGTTCGGCAACGCGCTGGTGACGACGCCGATGTTGATGGCAGCCTGCAGGCTGATGAGAAACGTGATGCCCGACGCGAGCAGAAAACCGAAGGTGTCGCGCGCCCGCATGGCGATGAACATTCCGCAAATCGCAATAACGATAAACGCGATCACGACGAACAGCGTGGCGATCAAGCCGAGTTCCTCGCCGATGTTGGCAAAAATAAAATCGGTCTGGATTTCCGGCAGGTAGCCGTTTTTTTGCAGACCGTTGCCAAGGCCGACGCCGCACCAGCCGCCGTTGCCGAGTCCGATCATCGCCTGCTGCGCCTGCAACGCCGCGCCGCCGGCGTGCGCCTCGGGATGCAGCCACGCGGAAATGCGGCCCCGGCGCATCGAATCGTGAAACAGGGAGAAGACGAGACCGGCTGCGCCAAGGGCCACGGGAATCAAAATAAACCGCCAGCGGACGCCGGCGATCAGCAGCATCGCACCGCTCACGGCGGCGAGCAGAATCGTCTGGCCACGATCCGGTTCCACAAAAATCAATCCGAGCACGACACCACAGATCACCATCGGAATCAAGATGCCGCGCTTGAACGTGTGCATGTGGCGCTGGTTGCGGTCGCCATACCACGCGAGCGTGATGATGAGCGCGACCTTGGCAAATTCCGACGGCTGAAGCGTCAGGTGGCCGCGCCCGATCCAGCGGTGTGCGCCGTGGCTGGCGTGGCCGATGAACGGTGCAAACACCAGCGCCAGCAAAAAAAGCGCGCAGCCGAAGGCCGGCCACGCGAGTTTTTTCAGCAGTTGATGATCGAGCGCGGTCGCCGTTACGCACAGCACGAAGCCGAGGATGCACCAGACCACCTGCATCATCAGGTCGTGCGCGCCGGCCGAGGTCGTCATGGTCGCGCTGTAAAGCATGACCAGCCCCAGCGCCAGCAGGGCGGCGACGCAAAACGCCAACGTTGTGACGGCGACTTTCATTTCAAAGCTTCAAAACAAATGCCGACCGCAATCTGTCCGCAGTTACTTCGCGGACGTGGTGCTCGGCGTCACCGGCGCGACCGGCGCAGGTGTCACGGGAGCCGGTTCGGGCGCGGGCGCGGCCGGCGCGGCGGCTTCAGCCTTCGACGGAATGGTCAGCTTCTGGCCGACTTTGATGTGATTCGGATCCAAGCCTGAATTCGCAGCTTCAATCGCCTTCACGGTCGTGCCGTGTGAATGCGCGATCTTCGTCAGCGTGTCGCCGGATTTGATGGTGTAAACTTCGCCACCGGCACTCGCGCCGGTTGCATCCGCAGCCGCCGTCGGCGCACTGCTGCCACCAGCCGGCAACGTGAGTTTTTGTCCAACCTTGAGCTTGGTTGGAACGACTCCGGGATTCGCCGCTTCCAGCGCCTTGACAGTCACGCCATTTTTCTTGGCGATTTTCCCAAGCGTGTCGCCTTTGACGACAACGTATTCTGCTCCGGCTGTTTCAACCGGCGGCGTCACGGCCACCGGCAAATTGGTGGCAACCGGCGGCACGACCGGCGCGTTCGTGTCAATCGTCGGCGCGTTCGTGTCGGTGATGGCCGGCGTGTTCGTGTCAATCGTCGGCGTGGAGTTGTCGCCTTCCGCAGGCTGCTCGCGCTTGCAGCCCTGGATCAGCATCGCCGAAAGTCCGGCGACGCCGACAGCCAGCACGCAAAATACGGCGAGCTTCAGGCGCGAACGACGTTTGCTCTGCTGTTCAAGCAGCGAGCCTTGGGGAACGAATGGGTTTGGATTGTTCATAATAAATTTGGCGCCAACGGCGTCCTTTCTTCGAGGCAGTTTTTATTGGTTTGAGTTTTCAGCCGCGAAATTTTCCCTCGAAAAATCCCGCGGCGTGTTAAAATGTTTGTGTTCGCCACCACTGATGTGAAATCGTTGTCGAAACCGTAACTGACAGTTGAAATTCTCAAAGCTCCGTCCGTCAGTGTGCATTCAGCCGCTTCCGAAAGATTTTTTAACAGTCCTGCGCCATTCACGCAAGAAACAAAGCGCACAAAGGATTCATTTTTATTCAATATCAGCTTCATTTTTCACCTCAACTTCAGCGTGGCCAGCGCGACGACGGCAAACAGCACGCACAAAATGTAAAACCGCATCACCACCTGTGATTCATACCAGCCTTTTTTTTCGAAATGGTGATGCAGCGGAGCCATCAAAAACACCCGTTGTCCTGTGCCGTAACGCCGTTTGGTATATTTGAACCAGCCGGTCTGGATCAGCACCGATGCGGCTTCCAGAACGAAAATTCCACCCGCGATGACCAGCACGAACGGCTGGTGGATCAGCACCGCGATGATGCCGAACGCGCCGCCAAGCGCGAGCGAACCCGTGTCGCCCATGAACACCTGCGCCGGATGGCAGTTGAACCA
>CAZIFP010000169.1:0-6714 GCA_964538105.1 uncultured Bifidobacteriaceae bacterium | reverse complement strand
CCGCCGGGCCGTAGCTGCCGTCCATGTTGCGCGGCTGGCCGATGAGGACGAGGTCGATCTCCTTCTCGACAAGGATTTTCTTCAGCCGTTGCAGGAACGGCGCAAAAGGCTCAGCGAGGATATATTCCAGCGGCTGCGCGATGGTTTTGGTTTCATCGCTGACGGCGACGCCGATGCGCTTGGTTCCGTGATCGAGGGCGAGGATTCGCATTGCGCGACAGTTTGCAGCAAAGGCGGGAAAATTCAATGAAAGCCCGCTTTAATTTCATTGCCGCTTTACTTCTTTTCGCCGGCAAATCATTTTATGCGCCTCATGACGCGACGATTTTTGAGTCTTTTGATTTTTTCAAGCTGGCTGGCCGGCGGCGGCTTGCTTCGGGCGGAAGCCACGAATGCCGCGCTGGCGCAGGCTTCCATTCTGGAAAGCAACGTGGCGTATCTGCGCGTCGGCGATGTCACCAAAAATCTGCCGGGAGAAATCCAGTCGGCGCAAGCTGCGTTGGCGGCAACCAACCAGCTTGCCGGCACGGTTTTGGATCTTCGGTTTGCCGACGGCGATGACGCCGCGGCGGCGCTGGCGACGGCTGATTTGTTCGCGACAAAGAAATTGCCGCTGGCCATTCTGGTGAACAGCCAGACGCGCAGCGCAGCGGCGACGCTGGCGGCAGAATTGCGCGAGGCGCGCGACGGGCTGGTTTTGGGCAGCGCGGCGGCGGGCTTGAAGCCGGACATCACCGTGGCGGTGAAAATCGCCGACGAAAAAAAATATCTGGAGAATCCCTACGCGGCGCTGGCGCAGAGCGAAACCAATGCCGCCGCCGACACGAATCATTTTGGCGCGTTCATTGACCACACGACCGAGGCGGATCTGGTCCGTGAAAAAATCAAGGACGGCGATGAGGACGAGGACACGGCGCCGCCGAAACCGGCCGAGCCACAAAAACCTTATATTCACGACCCGGTGCTGGCGCAGGCGGTGGATTTGATCAAGGCGCTCGCGTTCGTCCGCCAGCCGCACGGCTGATTTCGGGTTGACGACGGGCCGTTCACAAATCACCTTGAACCTTCGCGCGTGATGAAAACGATTCTGTTCATTTGCACCGGAAATGTCTGCCGCAGCCCGATGGCTGAGGCGCTGTTCCGTCGCGCCGTGAGCGGACGCGGCGAGTTCCGTGTGCTCTCGGCGGGACTCGGCGCGATGGACGGCCAGCCGCCGACGCCGCATTCGGTGCGGGCGATGGATGAACTGGGCGTGGACATTTCGGCGCAGCGCAGCCGGATGCTCACGACGGAGCTGGTGCGGGAGGCGGACCTCATCCTAGGCATGACGCACAGCCATGTGGACACGGTGGTGCTGCTCTATCCGCCGGCGGCGGAAAAAACCTTTTTGCTGCGCGAATTTGACGAGACGCTGGAGCCTTACGAAAAGGACATCAGCGACCCGATTGGCGGTTCGTATCCGGTTTACGTGGAATGCCGCGACCAGATTGAACAGGGCATCGTCTCGCTTTTGAAATTTATGGAACAACAAAATCTTTTAACCGGCACACCGGCAACGCAAACAGCGGCGGTCGCGAACATCGCGCTCGGCGCGGACCACGGCGGCTTCGAAATGAAGGAGGCGCTCAAGCACCACCTTCAATCGCGCGGCCTGACCGTCCTGGATTTCGGCGCGAAGACGAAGGATCCGGCGGATGATTATCCCGATTTCGCACAACCGGCGGCGCAGGCCGTCGCCGATGGTCGCGCCGAACTGGGCGTGCTTTGCTGCACCAGCGGCGTCGGCATTTGCATCGCCGCCAATAAAGTTGCCGGTGTCCGCGCCGGCCAGGCCGAAAACGAAGAAGACGGCGATTTGATGCGTCGTCACAACGATGCGAACGTCCTTTGCTTGAGCGGCCACAAAACTTCCATTGAAGCCGCAAAAAAAATTCTCGACGCGTTCATCGCCGGAAAATTTGAAGGCGGTCGCCACGAACGCCGCGTTTTGAAAATGGACGTGAAGTTCGCGCCGGCCAATTTGCGCCTGCGCAATGTTGATCCTGAAATCGCCGCGGCCATTGAACACGAACGCCAGCGCCAGCAGGAAAACATCGAGCTAATCGCCAGCGAAAATTTTGTCAGCCCCGCCGTCCTAGAAGCGCAAGGCTCCGTGCTGACGAACAAATACGCCGAGGGCTATCCGAAAAAGCGCTGGTATGGCGGCTGCGAAAACATTGACGATATCGAGCAGCTTGCGATTGACCGCGCGAAAAAACTGTTCGGCGCGGAACACGCCAATGTCCAGCCGCACTCCGGCAGCCAGGCGAACATGGCGGTTTATTTCGCCGTGCTGAAACCCGGCGACAAGATGCTTACGATGGATTTGAGCCACGGCGGGCATTTGACCCACGGCAACAAGGCGAATTTCTCCGGCAAATTTTTTGAGATCATCCATTACGGAGTGAACAAAGAAACCGAACGGATTGACTACGACCAGCTCGCTGCAATGGCTCGTGAACACAAACCGAAAATGATCACCGTCGGCGCGAGCGCTTATCCGCGCGTGATTGATTTCCAGCGCATGGGCGAAATTGCCCGCGAAGTCGGCGCGTATCTGCTGGCGGACATCGCGCACATCGCCGGCATGGTCGCGGCAGGAATTCATCCCAGCCCGATTGGACATGCGGATTTTGTCACGACCACGACGCACAAGACGTTGCGCGGCCCTCGCGGCGGATTGATTTTGTGCGACGAAAAACATGCGAAGGATATTGATTCGCAGGTTTTCCCCGGCATCCAAGGCGGACCGCTGGAACACGTCATCGCCGGCAAGGCGGTTTGTTTTCACGAAGCATTGCAGCCGACGTTCAAAACTTATCAGCAGCAGATTGTGAAAAACGCCGCCGCGCTCGCCGACGGCATGACACGCAACGGCTACCGGCTCGTCAGCGGCGGCACGGACAATCATCTCATGCTCGTGGATGTCGGCGCGAAAGGGGTCACCGGCAAGGATTCGCAGATTGCGCTGGACGAGGCCGGCATCACGGTGAATAAAAACACCATTCCGTTCGAGACGCGCTCGCCGTTTCAGGCCAGCGGCATCCGGCTCGGCTCGCCCGCCTGCACGACGCGCGGGATGAAGGAAACAGAAATGGCGGCGATTGCCGACATGATTTCCGAGGTGCTGCTGGACATCAAAAATGTCGAGGCCGCGCACAAGGTTCGCGCCCGTGTCCGCGAGCTGACGGCAAAATTTCCGCTGCCGTATTAAACTAAAGGCCGCCGTCGAAATAAAAACGTCCGGTGGTTGTGTCTTGTCCCACAGACAAGCGAAAGCTTTTTTCGCCGCCGTCTTTGAATCGGATTTGGTAAGGCACAAACCATTTGTTTACGGATCCATTTGACAACCAGTTAGTCGGCTGGCCGATGCTGACGATTTCCATTCCAATGAGATTGCTTTTCACTTCGTCGGTGAACATCTGGTCGTATAAGTTGCGCGGCACTCCCGGTTCCGTGTAGTTGGTGATAAACCCATTCCAATCGCCTTGCGCCAAAGCATCAAAGATTCCTTTTGTCGCCGCGTCGGGAGTTTTTGGATAATCTTCCGGCAAAGCTGTCGGCGATTGTTGCTGTTCATTCGGATTTGAATGGCGTGGTTGAGAATTTTGCGCCAACGAAATTTGAAGTTCATTGTTCTGCCGACGTAAAACGCCAACTTCGCCGCGTAATTTTAGCAATTCATTGAATTGATCGTCTGGAAGCGATCTGGCTTCGCCAGCGACCGCGAGCTGATTTGAAAGATTTTCGTCGTCCGCTTGCAATTGCGCGAGCTTCTGTTGCAACGAATCGTTTTCACCACGCAATTGGGTTTGTGTTTGATGTTGAATTACCAGCGCTGTCGTCACTCCGGCCATGACGAGCGCACTGATGCCAAGTTTTAATTTTGTAGCAGTCAAAATTTTTAGAAGTGTAAATGTTCCCGTTCCCGCACCGGCAATCAAAGCCGTCGTCAGCGTCGCCGCCAGATTTGCCGGTGCCATTTGAACCGCGTTTGCGGAAATCACGGACGCCAGCGCCGTCGCCGTCGCGACGCCTCGCTTGGTGAAGATGTCGCGCAGCTTTTCCAGCGCACGTTCCACACGCATCCGCGCGGCATTTTCGTTGAGGCCGAGTTTCGCGCCGACCTGGATGAACGGCTGGTTTTCAAAATAGCGCAGCAAAATCGCTTCGCGGTCGGTTTCCTTGAGTTCGTGCATCGCGTTGTCGAGCGTCGGACGAAGTTTTTCCCAGTCGGCTTCCGGCGCGGTTTCGTTTGGTTCGCGCATAAATTTTTCCTCGCGGTCGCGCCGGCGATTTTCACCCCGGACAAATTTTACGGCGGCAAAATGCGCGCTGGTGTAAAGCCAGCCGGTCAGCGTTTCGCGGCGCGTGAGCGAGCCGGCCTTGCGCGCAAGATCGGCAAAAACCGTCTGCGCCACGTCTTTGGCCGAATGTTCATCGCCGTTGACCTGCCGGAGCGCGGCGGAATAGACGAGGTTGATGTGGCGCTGCACCAGTTGGGCGAAGGCGGCCTCGGATTTTGTCTTGGCAAACTGGCGGAGCAGTTCGGAATCGGGCGTCATGTTCAAGTTATAGCACCCGGCAAATTGAAAACCGCACAAAAATCTGGTTTCCCAAACGCATTGGACAAATCACCCAAGTCGTAGCATTATGAAACAAGTATGAGCGATGAATCCATGAGCAATTTCACGCCACGCGCGCAGCAGGTGCTCGCGCTGGCACGCAAGGAAGCCGACCGGTTCAACCACAATTTCCTCGGCACGGAGCATCTTCTGCTCGGCCTTATCAAGCTGGGCCAGGGCGTGGCGGTGAACGTGATTCAGAAGATGGGTCTCGACCTCGAAACCGTTCGCATGGAAGTCGAGAAGCAAGTCGGCACCGGCCCCGACCAGAAGATGATCGGCAACATTCCCTACACGCCGCGTGTGAAAAAAGTGCTCGCGCTCGCGTCCAAGGAGGCCAAGGCGCTCAATCACACCTACGTCGGCACCGAACACATTCTGCTCGGCCTGCTGCGCGAAGGCGACGGCGTTGCGGCCAAAGTGTTGAAAAATCTCGACGTGGACATCGAGCAATGCCGTCAGGAAATTTTGAAGGAGCTGGATCCGAATTTCGCCGGCGAAGAATCCGTTGTTCCGCCGGAAGCGTCATCCGGCGAAAAGACCACGCCTGGTGGAGCGGAGAAAAAAGGCGAGGTCAAGACGCCCGCGCTCAAGGCGTTTGGCCGCGACCTGACGGAGATTGCGCGCAAGGGTGAAATGGATCCGGTCATCGGGCGCAAAAATGAAATTGAGCGCGTCATCCAGATTCTTTGTCGCCGCACGAAGAACAATCCCGTGCTGCTCGGCGAAGCGGGCGTCGGAAAAACAGCCATCGTCGAAGGTCTCGCGCAGGAAATCGCGGCGGGCAACGTGCCGGAAATTTTGCGCAACAAGCGCGTCATCACGCTGGATCTTGCGCTGATGGTCGCCGGCACGAAATATCGCGGCCAGTTTGAGGAGCGCATCAAGGCGGTCATGGACGAAATCCGTCGCGCGAAAAATGTCATTCTGTTCATTGACGAATTGCACACGATCGTTGGAGCCGGTTCGGCGGAAGGCACGATGGACGCCAGCAACATCATCAAGCCCGCGCTGTCACGCGGCGAGATGCAATGCGTCGGCGCGACCACGCTCAACGAATATCGCAAATACATCGAGAAGGACGCCGCGCTCGAACGCCGCTTCCAATCGGTGAAAGTCGAGGCGCCTTCGATTGAGGACGCGATTACGATTCTAAAGGGCGTGCGCCACAAATACGAGGAGCATCACAAGGCCGAGTTCACCGACAAAGCAGTGGAGGCTTCCGTGAAACTCTCCGACCGCTACATCACCGACCGGTTTCTGCCGGACAAGGCGATTGACGTTCTGGACGAGGCCGGTTCGCGCGCGCGCATCAGCACGATGACGCGCCCGCCGGAAAGCAAAACCATCGAAGCCGAGATTGAGGAAATCAAGGGCAAAAAGGAAAAGGCGATTAAGAACCAGGATTTTGAGGGCGCGGCGCAGATGCGCGACCAGGAAAAACAGGCGAAGGAAAAATTGGAAACGCTTCTCGCCAACTGGCGCAAGGCGGGCGAGGAAAAACGCATCGTCGTGGACGAGGACGACATTTTGCACATCGTCGCGAAGTGGACCGGAATTCCGCTCAAGCGCATGGGCCAGGACGAAACCACGCGGCTGCTCACGGTTGAAACCGAGATGGAAAAAATCGTCGTCGGCCAGCGCGAAGGTGTTTCTGCATTATGCAAGGCCTTGCGCCGTTCGCGCGCGGATCTCAAAGATCCGAAGCGCCCGATTGGAACTTTTCTTCTGCTCGGTCCGACCGGCGTTGGAAAAACTTTGCTTGCCAAGACGCTCGCAGAGCAGATGTTCGGCGACGCGAAATCGCTCATTCATCTCGACATGAGCGAATACATGGAAAAGTTCAACGTCTCGCGGCTCATCGGATCGCCGCCCGGTTACGTCGGCTACGAGGAAGGCGGCCAGCTTACGGAAAAAGTCCGGCGCAATCCGTATTCCGTCGTCCTGTTCGACGAAATTGAAAAGGCGCACCCGGACGTGTGGAACCTGCTGCTCCAAATTTTGGAAGACGGCAAGCTGACCGACAACACCGGCCACGTCGTGAATTTCC
>CAZIFP010000168.1:0-6762 GCA_964538105.1 uncultured Bifidobacteriaceae bacterium | reverse complement strand
CCGGCCGCCAGAAACACGCCGCCGATGGTGTTGGGCACCGCGTAACTTCCGCTCGTGTCCGTGCCAATGTAATTGCCGAGAACGACATTGGCGGTCGTGTTCGAGGTCAGGATGACGCCGTATTGCGTATTGCCTGAGAGAACATTTCCCCCGCCGGTATTCGTTCCGCCGACGATGTTTCCGCCGGCGTTGTTGCCGATGAAAACACCGCTCAACCCGTTGGCGAGCGCGCCGGAGCCGGAAGCGCTCGTGCCGATGTAATTGCCGAGAACGACGTTGCCGGTCGTGTTGGAGTCGGTGATGAAGACGCCGTATTGCGAATTACCGGAGAGGACGTTTCGTTGCAGCGCGTTGGTGCCGCCGATGATGTTTCCGCTCGCGCCGACGGCGATGAGAATTCCCTGATATGCGTTGGGCGCGGCGTTGGTGCCGGTGGAAGAAACACCAAACCAGCAGCCGGAAATGGTGTTGTTCGTCGCGTCCGGATAAAGCAGCGTCACGCCGTTCCAGTCGAAGCCGGTGAACGCAATGCTTCTCAACTGGTTGCTCGAAGAATAAACCAGCACGGTGTCGGACGTGAATGTTTCGGGAATGATTTGCGAAGCATCCACGATGATGACCGGCGTGCCCGCAAAACTCGGCTGTGTCGAGCCGTCAATCACCATTCCGTTCGCCACCAGCGGCGGCAGATGGCCGGTGAGATGAATGTTGAACACGCCGTTGCTGTAGCCGGGATCGCTTACGGGATTGAGGTTAAACTTGATCGTCGTGCCGGGATGATCCGTCGCGTAATAAATCGCCGCGCGCAAACTGCCGGGCCCGACATCGGCGGTGGTCGTAACAATGTTGGTGAGCGGCACGAGTGGCGGGCCGTAAAGATACGCCAGCGCCGCGCGGTCGCCGGGGCTCAGGCAATAATTGCCCATGCGAAACTGGTAACGCGGAAAGTTGGGCGCTTTCGGCTGCTGCGTGGCGAGCACGCCGGGATTGGTCGAGTCGAAATCCCAGCCGAGGTGCATCACGGATTCGTAATCGTAATTTCCATTTGTGACGGTCGTATTATCAGGAATGAACCAATGCAGGTTGGTTGGCTCGTCCGTGATGTTATTGGTCAGGACGGCAATGTAATTGGTCGCGTCGGGACGGATGTTTTCGTGGTTGAAGCCGAACGAATGTCCCATCTCATGGCAGACCTGCGCGCGGCTCAAGCTGGAGACGGTGACGATCTGCGGGCTGTAGCCGCCGCCGGAAACGTAATCGAGAAAGTTGGTGTTGTAGCAGAAAAGAATCCAGTTCGGCTGGTTGGTGTGCGGGACGAAGTGGACATTGGCGGCCAGCTCCCATTCACGCAGGCCGTCGAGAAAGGTGTTGGTTTCCGCAGCGGTGAGCGTGTTCGTAAATTCATAAGGCACGATGCCGTTGGTCCAGGGAACCGTGGCGGGTGAAATGCCGGCGTAAAAATTCCCGGCCCAGGCCACCCGGCAGAGTGCGAAAAACAAAACGAATGTCAGGCGCAAAAGAAAAAATCGCGCCGCTTCAGTTCTTCGGGTTGACCGCTGGGCAAAGTAATTTTGCATGGCAACAAAATCACGGACTTCCACTCCGCCGGATAATTTACACGATATTAAAAATTTGTCATGCAACAAATAAGCAACCGAAATGTGCATAAAATAAAGGCGCTGTTTGGCGGCGCCTTTTGTGTCGGAACGGTTTCAGTTCAGTCCGCGTAATGGACGCCGCAGCCGTAGGGCTTCGTCTGCGCAACTTCAACGGGCTTGCCGGCGAGCAATTCATCCACGGCGGCGCTGACGTAATTTTTCGCCGTGCGCGGATCGTCGCTGGGCGAGGGCCGGTCGTCAATCGCGCCGGCATAAACCAGCGTTCCGTTTTTATCAATCACATACATGTCGGGCGTGGTTTTCATGTCGTAAAGATGGCCAATGTCGCCGGAGTGGTCGTCAATCCAGGTCGTCACGTCCATTTTTTCGGCGGCCATTTCCTTGCGCGCCTGTTCCGGCGTGCGGTAGCTGAAATTGTTTTTGTTCACGGAATCCACAACCAGCCAGACCACGCCTTTGGCCGCGAGGTCGCGCTGCAACTCCTGCATCGCGCCGGTTCGGTATTGGTTGTGGCAGAACGGACAGTCGGAGTTGTAGGATTCGATGACGACAATTTTCCCCTTGTAATCGGAAAGCTTGACGGCTTTGCCGTTGATGTCTGTGCCGGTGAAGTCCGGCGCCGGCTTGCCGATTTCCACGGCGAACGCGGATACGGCCAGGGCCAGCGCGGCTGACAGAGTTATAATTGTTTTCATAATTCAATTTAGTTCGGTTGATGTGATATTCAATGTAAAAGACGCTGCCAGGGGGTTTTTGGTTCAAAAAAAATCACTCCGCCCGGTCCAGCGCGCCGAGAACAATTCCCGGCGTCAAAACCTCCGGCAAGACAATCGGTTGCGCGTCAGGATTTTTTGGGTAAACTAGGACAAGAGGCACGCCGGCGCGGTTGTAGCGGTTCAATTCCGTTGTGATGGCGTCGGGAAAATGCGTGTAATCGCCAAGCAGCGCAACGGCGTCCAGCGAATTTAATTTTTCGCGGACGGACGGAATTTCGATGGCAAGCTTTTTGTTGACCTGGCAGGTCAGGCACCAGTCCGCCGTGAAATCCACCAACACCGGCCTGCCGGCGGCGCGCGCCGCCGCGACGGCTTCCGGACTCCAGCGCTGCCAGTCAATGCCGTCTGCCGATTCTTTCAGCGAGCCGGTGGTTTCCGGCATCGCCGTGCGCCAGTCCAGTTCTTTTTCCAGCGCGAAGGCATAACCACCGGCGAGCAAAATCAAAGTGACGATTGCGGCGATAGTTTTGTGTTTGCGCCCGCGCTGGAAAAATTCGCCAAAAATCCACGCGGCCAGCGCGACGACCACCAGAAAAATTCCTAGCCACAAAACATTTTTGCCGTAGCTGCTGGCGGCGATGTTGAACAGCCACACGACCGTCGCCAGCATTGGAAAACCCATGGCGATTTTGAATTTTTCCATCCACGCGCCTGGTTTCGGCAGAAATTTCAGCCACGCGGGATGCCAGCTCAAAAAAATATACGGCGACGCCAGCCCGAGGCCGACGGTGAGAAAAACCAGAACAATCGTCGCCGGCGATTGTGAAAACGCGAAGCCCAGCGCCGGCGCCAGAAACGGCGCGGTGCAGGGCGTCGCCAGGGTTGTCGCGAGCACACCGTTGAAAAACGCACCAGCAGCGCCGTGTTTTGACGCGAGTTCGCCCGCGGTATCCAGCGCGCGCCCGCCGAGCGTGACTTCAAACACGCCGAACAAATTCAGCGCGACGAGCGTGACGAGTGTGGTGAGGCAGACGATGAAAACCGGGCTGCCGAATTGCATTCCCCAGCCGGCGTGATGTCCGGCGGCTTTGACGCCGATGACCACGGCGGCGAGCGCGAGAAACGAGAGCAGCACACCGAGCGCGTAGATCAAGCCAAGCTTGCGGACGCGACGCGGCTCGCTGTTGGCCTCGCTGACAAAGCCAAGGATTTTCAGCGCGATGACCGGTAGCACGCACGGCATCATATTCAAAATCAGCCCGCCGATGAAGGCGTAGAGCAGCATCCGCCAAATTGGTTCTCGGAAAACTGGAGGTGCCGACATGACCGCGACGGGAGCGTTTGTTTGTATAGAAAATGTGGTTTCAAACCCGATTTCTGATGAGTCGGTTTTTACAACAAATACGCCTTTAATCTCGCTTGGCCAATCGCCTGTGAATTTTTTCACTTCCTTGCGCAATCGCACGACAGCGGAATTCGTAGAGATATCTTCGACAGGTGGCTGAACTTCAAAATTTTCGCTAGCATCAGGGAAAAAATCACTCTGTATCTTTTTTGACTTCCACCAATCCTTGGATAAGGGGCCGTCAAACATCATGATCAACGATCTCGTATCCCCGTCAGCAGTTTTTTCCCACCAAGCGGTTGTAATTAAATCAGTAAATTTCCTCGGTAATTTGCTTTTCCAAGAATAAATCGTTACTGCGTCGGCGGAAATTTTCGTTTCGCCGCCAACATCCAGCGTGGCTTCGACATTCGTTTTGCCGGGGACGCATTGCTCCTGACATTCGAGCCACGCGACATCCGCTTTCAAATTGAGCCGGCCAGGCGGCAAATTCGTCGCGAGCGTGAGCGGCTCGAGGAGCATTACTTCGTTTTCGTAGACGTAAGTCGTGACCTCGGCGGGCGGTAGCTTTTCCGGCAGCGGCCATTGGATTTCGCCAGCGGTGACGCCGGGCGGCAAATCCCATTTGATCGTTGTGGCGATGCCGGAGTCGCCGGGATTTTTCCAGTAAGTGTGCCAGCCCGCGTCCATCTTCATGTCCACGCCGGCCCAAATCGTGTCGCCGGGTTTCGCGGTATCGGCGGACAGAAGCAGTTGGACTTGCGTGTGCGCCGCGCGGGCGGTCAGGGCCGCGAGGCCAAGGCAGATGAAAATGAGAACGACGATCCGGCGCACGATGATTAGATGCCAGATTTGCCGGAACGTTTGAAGTTATTTCGCGGAGGGAAATTTATTGCTGGAAAGCGGCGGCAGTTTGCGCCAAGTTATCCGCCGTTATTATGGATGTAAAACTTCCCAAGCTAGGTGAGGGCGCGGATTCCGGCGTTGTGGTCAACCTCTTCGTGAAAGAGGGCGACACGATTGCGAAAGATCAGGCCATCATGGAATTGGAAAATGAAAAGGCCGTCGCCTCGATCCCGTCCACGGCGGCGGGTGTCGTGACCAAGGTTTATGTGAAGACCGGCGACCGCATCAGCGCGGGTCAGAAAATTTTGACGGTCGGCGGCGATGCGCCCGCTGCAGCGGCTTCCGCTCCGGCGGCTGCGCTGAAGCCGATGGCGAAAAAAAACGTTGCTCAAGCTGCGCCCGAACCGGAACCGGAAGCGGTCGAAGAGGAATCGCCTGACATCGAAGAAGAAGTTTCTACAACTGAAATTGCCACGTCGCCATCCATCCGCAAGATGGCGCGTGAATTTGGCATCCACCTCGGCAAAATCCGGGGTAGCGGTTCCGGCGGTCGCATTGTCAGCGCCGACGTGCGCGCTTACATCCAGCGGTTGATGAAAGCTGCTGCGAAACCCGCGCCAGCGGCAGCCGCAGCGGCTCCGGCGAAACCGGCTCCGGTGCAGATTGATTTCTCGCAGTGGGGGCCGATTCTCAAGAAGCCGGTGTCGCCGCTGCGCAAGGTTATTGCGCGCCGCATGGCGGAGAGCTGGAATTCCGTCGCGCGCGTCACGCAGTTTGACGACATTGATTTCACGCGCGTTGGCGAGTTGCGGAAGAAATTCGCGCCCGCTTACGAAGTCAAAGGTGTCAAGCTCACATTCACGCCGTTCATTTTGGCCGCCGTCGCCGGCACGTTGCGGAAACATCCCATCTTCAATTCCAGCCTCGACGAGGTCGCCAGCGAAGTTATTCTCAAGGAATACATCCATCTCGGCATCGCGGTGGACACGGATCAGGGCCTGATGGTGCCAGTCATCCGTGACGTGGATAAAAAATCGTTGTTCGACCTTGCCAAGGAATTGGAACTGCTCGCGGCGCGCGCACGTGACCGGAAAATTTCCGCCGACGAAATGAAGGGCGGCACGTTCACGATCTCCAATCAAGGCGCGATTGGTGGCGCGCATTTCACGCCGATCATCAATTTGCCGGAAGTCGCAATCCTCGGCCTCGGCCGCGGCCGGATGTTGCCGGTCGTGCGAGAAGGCAAGGTCGAGGTGCGCCTGATGACGCCGATGGCGTTGAGCTACGATCACCGTGTGGTTGACGGCGGCAGCGCGGCGCGGTTCACGGTGGATCTGCTCGCAGCGTTCCACGATTTCAAGGAAGAGGCGGTCAAACTTTAAGCGAAAATTTATTTCATGGACTCCATCAAAACGGAAATTGTTGTCGTCGGTGCCGGGCCGGGCGGTTATGCCGCGGCATTTTACGCGGCGGATCTGGGCAAGAAAGTCATCCTCATCGAGCGCGAAAAGCGGCTCGGCGGCGTTTGCTTGAATCGCGGCTGCATCCCGTCGAAGGCGTTGTTGTATGCGACGCACCAGATTGTCAACGCCCGCGAATCGGCGCATCGCGGCATCACGTTCGCTGAACCGACGCTGGATTTGTCAAAGCTACGCATCTGGAAAGAATCGATCATCGAAAAGCTCGGCGGCGGCGTGGCGATGCTCGCGAAGATGCGCGGCGTGCAGGTCATCCAGGGCCGCGCCTATTTTGAGGGATCAAACAAGCTGCGCGTGGAAACCGAGCACGGCCAGCAATTCGTCGAATACGACAAGGCCATTCTCGCGGTCGGTTCGCTGGCGGCGATGCCGAAGGCATTTGACCTTGGCAATCCGCGCGTGATGACCTCCACCGGCGCGCTCGAAATCGAGGATGTTCCCGAAAACCTGCTCGTCGTCGGCGGCGGTTACATCGGCATGGAACTGGGCTTTGTTTATTCCGCGCTCGGCAGCAAGGTGACGGTCGTCGAGGCGTTGGACGCAATTCTCACCGGCGCTGACGCCGATCTCGCGCGGACCGTCGTGGCGAACGCCAAGAAATCCTTCAAGGAAATCCGGCTCAAGGCCCGCGTATCCAAAATGTCCACCGCCGGCAAGCAGATCAAAGTCGAATCCGAATACAACGGCGAGAAGCTCACCGAACTTTACGACCGCGTGCTGGTGGCCGTCGGCCGCGTGCCGAACAGCGCCGACCTCGG
>CAZIFP010000167.1:5663-6802 GCA_964538105.1 uncultured Bifidobacteriaceae bacterium | reverse complement strand
CACGTCTTCAATCATCACGCGATGGCAACACAGTTTCAGGTGCGCATCGCGGACGAGGACAAAACCTACGCCGCGCAGGCCGCGCAGGCGGCTTTTGCGTTGACGGACGGATTGGAGTCGCTCTTGAGCCGCTTCCGCGCGAACAGCGACATTTCTCAAATCGCGCAACTTGCGCCCGGTGAAAAACTCCGGGTAAGCGAGCCGGTCTTTGTCTGCCTCGAGATCGCAAAAAAAATGGAGCAGGCCACGCGCGGCGCGTTTTCCATCACCGCCGCCGCGTTGAAAAGTCAACCGATGCAGCCGCAATGGTCTTTGCTGAAAGAACAATTATCCATCCGCTGCGACGCCGGCAGGCTGGATTTTGATCTGGGCGCGATTGGCAAGGGATTTGCGCTCGACCGCATGGCGGAAGTTTTGCGCGAGTGGGATTGCCCGACTTATCTGCTTGTTGCGGGCGGCAGCAGCATTCTCGCCGGCGATGCGCCGAAGGAAATTGCCGGCTGGTCGTGTGGTCTGGGCGATGACCACTCCGCTCGACGATATTGGTTGAGAAATTGTTCCTTGAGCGGCTCCGGGCTGGCGGTGAAGGGAAAACATATTTTCGATCCGCGCACCGGCCAGCCGGCGCAGCGCCAGAATCGCGCGTGGTCATTGGCGGAAACCGCCGCCGAGTCGGACGCGCTGTCAACGGCGTGCATGGTTTTGAGCGAACCGGAAATTGGCAAAATCCTAGTGGCCAACCAGTCGTGGCTGGTTTTCTTGCAGGAGCAGGGAACCTGGCAGCATTACGGCAACCGCACATTGCCGCCGCTGGCGTGAGGCAAATTCCCCATCGAACTTCAGATTATCACAGATGACCATGTCCGCCGGCACATATTGGCGCTGCGGGTAATAACAGCGTGACCGTTTTTATTGTGTCTGGAGCATGTAAAAGGCTTGCGGAACATTCGGGTTCACCGCGTTGGTCGCGGTGATGGTGAAGTTGCCGTCCGCGTTAAGGACGTTGGTTGCGACCGGCAACCACTGGCTCCTGGGCTGCGTCAAATTGGTGGCTGTCAGAACATAATAGGTTTGTCCAGAAACCCCGTTGGTGCCGCTGATGACCAGATTGCCTCCGGTCAAGCTGATGCCGGCAATGC
>CAZIFP010000167.1:0-5563 GCA_964538105.1 uncultured Bifidobacteriaceae bacterium | reverse complement strand
GCGGTGAATTGCACCGTCGGCAGCGTGGCGCTGATGGACGGGCCGGAGGCGGTTATCGCAAGACCCGGAGTGTTGGTAACAACCAGCACCGGGGAAAAGTTGCTGACCGTGGTATAAACATGTATTGGATTTTGCAACGTGCTGGTTGTGCCATCGCCAAAATTCCAGTTCCATTGCGTGATGGAATTTCCACCGCTGTCGGTTCCCGGGCCGCTAAACTGCACCGCCAACGGAACCGGACCGTTGGTCGGGCTGGCGGTAAATTGACCGGTGACGGTCACCGTCAGTGTCACGACTGAGCTGGTCGCAGAGCCGAACAGATTGGAAACCACCACGGAATAATTACCCGCATTGGTCAGTTGGGCATTGGTAATCTGCAGCGTGGCATTGGTTGCACCAGTAATTGCACCTGAACCGTTCTGCCATTGATAGTTCAAAGGCGGAAAGCCATAGGCATTGGCGGTAAATACTCCGTTGCTGTCCGCAAATACATTCAGATTTTGCGGTGTGACGGTGACAGTTGGCGGACCCTCGGGTGTTTGAGAGAGGATAAGTGCGCTGTAGGACCCGATGGCGACGGTAGCCGACGCCGGACTGCCAGTGGCGGTAACTACCGTGCTGCCAAAGTTGCCATAATCCGAACCGTAGTTTGTGGAATCACTGTTGAAGTGGACATACCAGGTGCCGGCCGACGGGAATGGAAGAGTATATATGCCAAAGGCGTTTGTGTTGAAGTTGGCGATGACCACTGCGTCCTGGCTTGGAGCGGATGATTTCCAGCGGTGAAACGCCACCAGTTTGCTGGTGTTGTCCTGCTGTAAAATGCTGCACTGGTCGCCTTCCAGTCCCGGCGTGTAGCCCTTCAAGTTGCGCCGCGCGCTGATTAGGTCGTGGTAAAGCTTGACGATGTTGGTGTAAGTAATTGTCTTGCTCCAATCCACCGGCCGACTGGAATCAAACTGCTGGTTCTCGAGCATTTCCTCACCTTGGAAAATCATTGGAATGCCGGGTGCCGTCAGCGTCACGACCGCGCCGAGTGTGGAAAGCTTTCGCGCCCGGTAGCTGTTGGGCGTTGTCGGGTCAATGCCCGTGACCACCCGGACATTGTTGGCACCGTTCAAATCGCCGACGACATCGTGCGATTCCAGATACTGCACCCGGGCATAGCTGGACGCCGAGCTGTAACTGACGGCATTTTGGATCGCATAGGTAACCGTGCTCATGTTTCGATTGGCGTCCAACGCATTCGTCAATACAGGTCTAAAATAGTAAGGGTAGCCGGTGTCCCAGGAACTGTCGTAGCCCCAGGTATTATAAACGTCCTCGGCAATGCTGATTTTACCGGTGTTGTAATTGGTGTGCATCATGTTGTTGATGCCTTGAATGAGGTTGCCCGCCGTGGAGATATAATTACCATTATTGTCGTGCGTCATGGTATAAGGGTCGTCCCAGCGGTAGCCGTCCACGTGGCATTCGCTCAGCCACATAGTGAAGCTGTCCTGAATCAAGCTGTCCACCTGGTTGCTGGCGAAGTTGGGTCGCGTGTCACCGTAGGGCGTAATTTGAAGGGCCGTGTTGCTTTGGTAAAAGTAAATGCCGCCGCCGCTGATCGAATTGGTGCCGGAAAAGCCGTCAAAATTCCACATGTCAAGAGCGTCCGGCCCATAATGGTTGTGGACGACATCCAGCAAGACCGCAATGCCGCGGGCATGGCAGGCTTGCACCAGGGTCTTGAATCCATCGGGACCTCCGTAAGCATAATTGTCCGCCGCGAATTGCTGCGCAGTGTCGTAGCCCCAGTTGCTGTTACCGGAAAATTCCCCAATCGGCATGACCTCGATCGCGCTGACGCCCAAGTTTTTTAAATAATCCAGCCGGTTGGTCGCGTCAAGGTAGCGACCAGGCTGATTGAGTCTTGGAGCGTTGAAGGTGCCGATGTGGAGTTCATAAACAAACAAATCATTCAGTGCCGGGTTGGTGAAGTTGTCGCCCGCCCAGTTGAACGCGTTCGGGTCATAAACGATGCTGTTGCCGCCGGTGCCGGCCTGCGTGACCATGCGCGCGCGCGGGTCGTTCTTGTAGTGGTTGAAAGCATAGGGATTTGTGGCGCCCGTAAAGTAGTATTTATATTGCGAGTAATTGGTCACACCCGCCAAATCCAACGACCAAACGCCATCCAGGTTTCCGTTGGTCGTCTCTTGGGAAAGATGAGTTGTGGTAGTGGACCAACCATTAAACACTCCTGGCAAATAAACATTCGTTGCGTAGGGTGCCCAGACGCGGAAGGTCACCCCGGTGCCCAGCGAGTCGCTGTAGGGCGTTGCACCCCAGCCGGGCCGGGCGGATTGAGCGTGGGCTGCGCCGCCAATTAAAAGCGCGATGCCGGCAAAAATCAGGACAAGTCGGCGGATGCCGATTGAAGGTTGTTGTTTCAAATAAAACGTCATAATAAAAGCCCATTCCGCAAGCCGTCTGTTCAGGCGACCGGACTGGGCGATTTGAAGTTAAAATAACACATCTGAAAAGTTCCGCTACCGCATGTATGTGCGGGCAATGAATGCCAGATTGCGGCGGGCGGGCGAACTGGCCGGGAAAGCCGATTCATCAAGCTTTACTTCGGTTCACCGCGTGAGAGGCAGGACAAAACGGCGCACAGCAAAAGGAAAACAAACAGGACGGAACAGATCTGGAACGGAAAATCATAACGGGCATGGAGCAGACAGCCGGCCAGCGACACCCAGAGCAGCGGAGCAAGTTCCCGCCCGTCCGCAATGCCGCCGGGAATAAACCACCGCGCCAGCACGCAAACGAAGGCGATGGCGATCAGCCCGCTGCCCAGCCAGCCGAAGGTGATGAGCGTTTGCAGCCAGTCGTTGTGAGGCTGCGCCGGCCAGTATTCGTTCGGATCCAAACGATAAAGCGGAACAAAGGCTCGAACGTTCCCGGTCGGTCGGACTGAAGACGGTGGCTGACCCGGCAATCCGGTTTTGATTCAAAACGCCTTCGCCGCGATGTCGCGGCGAAACTATGCACCGTCTAAATAGAGGTTTTTGCCGCCTCAGCCTGGCCTTCGTGTCCTTCCTCATCCAAAAACCGCCAATTGTCGCCTTTTAACCACCACTAGATCTTGGTTTACCCATGGCCCTGTAAACACGTAGTTAAGTCTGATATATCAGTCCATTGCCGTGTCGAATAAGGATTTTGTTGGACTACGATTGCCAAAACCCTCATGCAATATAGCTGATTACACCAAAAGCAAAATGACATTTTGCCACCGGTAAATGACCGGTTGCGAGGTGTAAACGTCGGTTTGTGAGTCGTAAATGACTTGGCGTGCGTGGTAAACGTCGGGTTGCCCCCGATAAATGTCCCAACGCGCCGGGTAAATGACTTGGCGAGGGTCATAAATTGCTTTTTGCGCCGGGTAAACGTCCCAATGGCGATGATAAATGACTTCGCAGCGCCTGGAGCTGGTTTTGCCCAACCGGGTGGTGGCAGTAGGCGGTTTTGAAGCCGTTCAATTCCGGGAGGCTGACGCAGCGGAGCAATCTCCGGCGGCTAACAATGCCTTGGCCGCGATGTCGCGGCGGAATTGCGCGCCGTCAAAACGGATTTTCTCCACGGCGGCATACGCAGCGGCTTGCGCGGATTTCAAATCCTTGCCCAGCGCCGTCACGCCGAGCACGCGCCCGCTGTTCGTCACGATTTGCCCGTCTTTCAATGTCGTGCCGGCATGGAAAACTTTCACGTTCGGTGATTTCGCCGCTTCTGCCAGGCCGAGGATTGGCCTGCCTTTTGCGTAATTGCCGGGATAACCGCCGCTCGCCATCACCACGCAGACGCTCGCTTCCGGCTTCCATTTCAATTCCATTTTATCGAGCGTGCCGTTGACACTGGCTTCCAGCAACTCGACCAGATCATTTTCCAACCGCGTCAAATAAACCTGTGTTTCCGGATCGCCGAAACGCGCGTTGAATTCCAAAATCTTCGGGCCGTTTTTGGTAAGCATCACGCCGGGATACAACAGTCCGCGATAATCAATGCCATCCGCCACACAGCCGCGCATGAAGGGTTCCAGCACTTTCGCGGCGACATCAGCGAGCTGCGCGTCATCGAGAAACGGCGTGGGCGAATAGGTGCCCATGCCGCCGGTGTTCAGGCCGAGATCGCCGTCGAGAGCGCGTTTGTGATCCTGCGAGGTCGGGAAAATTTTCGCCGTCGTGCCGTCGCACAGCGCATGCAACGAAACTTCGATGCCTTCGAGAAATTCCTGGATGACCACGCGTGCGCCTGCCGCGCCAAAGGCTTTGCTCACCATGATTTCGTCCACGGCCTTTTCGGCTTCGGCCTGGTTAGCACAAATCAAAACGCCTTTTCCCAACGCGAGACCGTCGGCTTTCACCACGCATTTACTGCCGAGCGTGGCGCAAAAGGCCTTGGCCGGTTCGGCCTCCGAAAATGTTCCGGCGGCGGCGGTCGGGATGCCGTATTTCTCCATGAATTTTTGGGAGAAAACTTTCGAGGATTCAAACTGAGCGGCTTTCTGGTTCACGCCCCAGATTTTCAAGCCGTTCGCTTGAAACAAATCCACGATGCCGAGCGCGAGCGGATTGTCCGGGCCGACGACGGTGAGGTCGGCCTGGTTGAGCCGCGCGAAGGCGAGAAGCTTCGGCAAATCTTCCGCGCCGATAGCGACGCATTCGACCGGCGCGCCGTTTGTGGCGAGCCGCTCCTGCGCGATGCCGGCGTTGCCCGGCGCGCACCACATCTGCGTGGCGTGCGGCGACTGCGCGAGTTTCCAGACCAGCGCGTGTTCGCGTCCGCCCGAACCGATGACAAGAATTTTCATGAAAAGCCACCCGCAGATTACGCGGATAGGCGCAGATTAAAAACAAAGAAAATAAATCGGCGTAAATCGGTGGAATCTGCGGGGAAATCTTTATTCCACGCACGCTTCGCCTTTGCCTTTGACGACTTCGCCGATAATCCACGCCTTGTGCTTCTGCGCGCGGATGAATTTCAGCACGGCGTCCGCCTTGTCCGCCGCGACGATGCTCACCATGCCGATGCCCATGTTGAAGACCTGATACAATTCCTCGTCCGGCACGCCGCTCTTCTGTTCGATGATCTGGAAGATGGGCAGCATGTCCCACGAACCTTTCTTAATGACCGCGTCCAGCGACTTCGGCAGCACGCGTGGAATGTTGTCCACAAAACCGCCGCCGGTGATGTGCGCGAACGCGCGTAGCGGCAGGTCGGCAGACTGCCGCAAACTTTTCTTTGCGGCGCTCTGCCGAGTCGCCGCTACACCGCCGAAATTAAATTTCTTCAACAGCTTTTGCACCAGCGGGCCGTAGCTGATGTGTTCTTTCAACAATTCCTCGCCGACCGTGCCTTTGAGACCGGGGACGCGGCTGGACGGTTTCAATTTCAACTGCTCGAAGAAAATCTTCCGGCCGAGCGAATAGCCGTTCGTATGCAGGCCGCTCGATGCGATGCCGATGACCACGTCGCCGCGCTTGATAGTTTTCTGGCCGTTGAGCATCCGGGATTTTTCCACCAC
>CAZIFP010000166.1:0-6934 GCA_964538105.1 uncultured Bifidobacteriaceae bacterium | reverse complement strand
CTTCCGTCTCGGCGAGCAGCTTGATCGCGTCGCGGATTTCGTCGTCGGTCACGTCGTCGGCCGCGGCGTTGGTTTCGCGCATCACCTTGAGCGCGTAAAAACCGTCTGCGGGCGTGCCGATGGCGAGCGATTTCGCAATCGTGTCGGGCTTGACCGGCTTGAAGAAATCGAGTCCGGCCTTTTGCGCGACGGAAATCGGCGAACAGCCCGTGGCCTGCGCGCCGTGAATGTGCGTCTCGGAATTCGCGACGAGGCCGAGCTTCACAAATTCCTGGTAGCCCTTGTGGATTTTCGTCAGCAACGAGCCGGACGCCATCGGCACAATCGTGTGCTGCGGCAGCCGCCAGCCGAGTTGCTCGGCGATCTCATACGCCATGCTCTTCGAGCCTTCGGCGTAATACGGCCTCATGTTCACGTTCACAAACGCCCAGCCGAATTTGCCGGCAATCTCGGCGCAGAGACGGTTCACCTCGTCGTAATGGCCTTTGATGCCGATGACGTTCGAGCCGTAGATGAGCGAGTTGACAATCTTGCCGTGCTCCAAATCCGATGGAATGAAAACATAGCTCTTCAATCCCGCGCTCGCGGCATTGGCGGCGACGGAGTTTGCGAGGTTGCCAGTCGAGGCGCACGCGACGGTTTCAAAACCCAGTTCCTTCGCGCGGCTCAACGCGACGCTGACGACGCGATCTTTGAACGAGAGCGTCGGATAATTCACGGCGTCGTTCTTGACGTAAAGTTCACGGATGCCGAGTGCCTTCGCTAGCCGGTCGGCCTTGACGAGCGGCGTGAAACCGACGAGTGGGCCAACGGTAGGCTCGCCCGCGATGGGCAGAAGTTCGCGGTAACGCCACATCGTTTTCGGGCGCGACTGGATGGCTTCGCGCGTGAGCGATTTTTTGATGCGTTCGTAATCGTAGGCGACTTCGAGCGGGCCGAAGTCGAATTCGCAGACGTGCATGGCTTCGAGCGGATATTCGCGTCCGCACTCGCGGCACTTGAGCGCCTTCATGAAACCGTGATGTTCACTCATAATCGTTTTGGTTTCCGGCGATCTGATCCAGGCAACAAAAAAGCCCCGACTCAAGACGAGAAGGGGCGACAAAACGGTTGTGCTCTTCTCATTTTTCCCAAGCTGATGATGCTTGAGCTGGAATTGGCACCTGTCATTGAAACCAAAGTTCAATCGGTTGCCGTGGCGTCATCGGGCCAGTCCCTCGACCACTCGTTATGAGTCCGTCAAATCAACGGATGCGGATAGATTGATTCAAACACTGCAACTTGTCAAAAATTATTTTCACCGACGGTTTCTTCAAAAATCATTTGACGAATGCGGCGTTCGGGCGTAAAAATTACATCGTATTCGTTGTAAAGCAGTGTTTGTTGGCACAGCATCAAATCACGGTTCCTCACCAATTAGTTGTGCCGCAAGTGCTGTTGTGTCCATTATATTGTGGTTTTTTGCTTTACTTAACCCGGCAATTTTGGTTGTCTAAACACGAGCAATGTATCTCAAAAATTTAACCGTATTCGGCTTCAAATCCTTCGCGGACAAGACCGCGCTCAATTTCCAACCCGGCGTCACAGCCATCGTCGGGCCAAACGGCTGCGGCAAATCCAACGTCTCCGACGCCATCCGCTGGGTGCTCGGCGAGCAGTCGGCCAAGGCGTTGCGCGGCGGCGAAATGGCGGATGTGATCTTCAACGGCACCGACGGCCGCAAACCGATGGGCATGGGCGAAGTGTCACTCACGCTCGGCGGCGTGGACGGCGAAAATCTTCGCGCAGCGGGCGTCGAGGTTGCCTACGACGAGGTCACGCTCACGCGCCGGATTTTCCGCGACGGCGGCAGCGAATATTTTCTGAACAAAACTTCGTGCCGGCTCAAGGACATCCAGCAACTGTTCATGGGCACGGGCATCGGGCGAACGAGCTACAGCATTCTCGCGCAGGGCCACATCACGCAGATTCTTTCCAGCAAGCCGGAAGATCGCCGGATGATTTTCGAGGAAGCCGCCGGCATCACGAAATTCAAGTCGCAGAAAAAAGAATCGCTCCGCAAGCTGGAATACACCGAGCAAAATCTGCTGCGCATCGCCGACACGATCAAGGAAGTGAAGCGGCAGATCGGCTCGCTCCAGCGCCAGGCTGGCAAGGCGCGCCGCTACAAACAAATTTCGAAGGAACTTCAACATCTCGACACGCAGCTCGCGCGGCATCAGTTTGACGTGTTGCAAGGAGAAATTTCCGAGCGGCAGACGACGGTGGAAAATCTGCGCAACGAAATCGAGACCGGCTCGAACGACATTCTCCGGTTTGAAAATGAAATCACAAAACTGCGTGAACTGCTTTCCGACCTGGAACATCAAGTCGCGGCACAACAGCAGCGCGGGTTGGAATTGAAGGCGGAGATTGACCGCAACGAAAGCCGCATCCAGTTCAACGACGAACGGCTGCGCGAAATTGAATCGCAGAACGCCAAGGCACTCGCGGAAATTACGCAGGCCGAGGAACGCTGCCACGCAGCGTCGAGCGAACTGCTTTCCTTCACGGAACGGCTCGGCGTCGCCGAGGCTGCACTGGAACAGCATCGCGCCAGTTTGCAGGCGAAACGCGAGAGCTTGCAGAAAATAGAAAATGATTTGCGCGAACGGCAGGAACAGTTGCGCCAAGCGCAGTCCGCCGCGTTTGCCGCCGCGCAGGATTTGTCGCGTCTCCGCAACGAACTTACGGCGCTCGATTTGCAGAAGCAGGGCAATGTCGTCCGGCTCGAAAAACTTTCCGCCGAGAAGATCCAGCTTGAAGTCGAACGCACCGGTTTGGAATCACGCTTGCAGGAATTCACCGCCAGTGTCGAAGTGGAGAAACTCAACGTTGCCACCACGCGCGGATCCGTTGAGCAGCGGCAGAACCGGCTGCGCGAGTTGCAGACGGAATTGCAGACCGCGTCCACCGAGCAGGACAAATTTTTGCACCAGCAATCCGACAAGCGTTCGCGGCTGACGGTGCTGGAACAGCTTGAAGGCTCGCACGAAGGCTTTGATGCCGGCGCGGTCGCGGCGTTGCGCCAGTCGCGCTCGGTCATCGGCTCGCTGGCAGACCGGATTCGCGTGCCGGATCAATTTGTCACCGCCGTGGAAAATGCGCTCGGACACAATCTTCAGCTTGTGTTGACCGAACAACCGTCGTCCGCGCAAGAAATTCTCGCCGACTTGAACACCAACAAGTCCGGTCGCGCGAGTGTTGCGGCGCTTGCCATCCAGCAATATCAGGATGAAAAGCAGCTTTCGTTTGTCGGCGAGATGGCTCCGGGTGAAAAGAGCGAGGCGGCGCAGGCCGGTTTGCAGAACGGTCAGATTGTCCACGCGATGAGCGTGATTTCCGCCGAGCCGCAGGTGGAAGCGCTGTTGAAATCATTGTTGGGCCGCACGTTTATTGCGTCCGACCTTGGCACTGCCACGGCGCAAATCCAGAACGGCCACGCCGGCTGCGATTTCGTCACATTGGGCGGCGAACTGCTGAACCGTCACGGCATTTACACCGGCGGTTATTTGAACAAGGGCAGCAATGGCAAAGCGCCCAGCTCGATTCTTGGCCGTAAAAACCAGATCACCGAACTTCAGGCCGAACTTGCCGAACTGCAAAAACTCGTGGAGGACGCGAGCCGTAAGCGCGGCGAGTTGTTGAGCGAGCAGACGGAACTTCAGGCCAGCCTGCAGCAGGCGCAGACGGAATTGCGCCAGCAGGAAGTCGCCATCGCCACGCGCGAAGGCGAGTTCAAGGCGCTGCAAAATTCCAACCGCCTGCTTCACCAGAAAATTGAGACGGTGATGTTCGAGGTGCAAAGCCTCGCCGCGCAGGAACAGGAAGGTTTGCAGAGACGCGAGGCGCTCACGGCCAAACTCAACGAACTCGAAACGCGCGAACGCGCCAGCCAGGAGCAGGTCGTCGCGCTCACGGCGGAACTGGAAAATCTCCGCCAGCAGCGCGACGCGGCGAACACGGCTTTGACCGAAAGCAAGGTCGCCCTGGCGTCCGACGAGCAGCTTGCGTCGTCTTTCAAGCAGCAGCGCATCACGCTGGAGCAGCGCATCCGCGAACTCTCGCAGGTTGTCGAGCAGCGGAAGAGCGAGTGTTCGTCGTTCATTTCCCGCAAGGAGCAGGCCGAGTCCGAGATTCAGGAATCGCGCGGCCAGATTGAACGGTTGCAGCACGAGCGCGAGCAGGTGAGCGCGCAGACGGCGGAACTGATCGGCCGGAAGAATTCACAGGACGGCGAGATTTCCACGCGCGAAGAAAATTTGCGTTCGCAGCGCGGCCGGTTGACCGAATTGCAATCCCGGCGCGGCGGCATTGAAATCGAACTGGCGCAGAAAAACATGTCGGTGCAGAACCTGCGCGAAAAGGTGCAGCAGAAATATCACCTCAACCTCGATGACATCCGCAGCGAGTGCATCACCATCACCTACGCCGACGAAGGTCCGGCCAAGGTCGAGACGCTCACGCCCGAACAGATGGCCGCCGCCGGCGCGGCGACCGACTGGAATTCCGTGCAGCAGCAGGTCGAGGCCTTGCAGCAGAAGATTGACGAAATGGGCCCGGTGAACCTTGTCGCCATTGAGGAATACGAGGAGACCGAGCAACGGCACCAGTTCCTGACCACGCAGCACGATGACTTGGTGCATGCGAAAATTCAACTACTGGAAGTCATCAACCGCATCAACACGCAGACGCGCCAGATGTTCGTGGAGACGTTTGAGAAGATCCGCGACAATTTCCGCGCAATGTTCGTGGACGTCTTTGGCGGCGGCAAGGCGGACTTGATTTTGTCCGACGAAAACGACGTGCTCGAAAGCGGCATTGAGATCGTCGCGCGCCCACCCGGCAAGCAGTTGCAGAGCATTTCGCTTTTATCCGGCGGTGAACAGACGATGGTCGCCGTGTCGCTGCTGTTTTCGATCTATCAGGTCAAACCCAGCCCGTTCTGCGTGCTGGACGAATTGGACGCGCCGCTGGACGAGTCCAACGTGATCCGGTTCGTGAAAATTTTGCAGCGGTTCCTCGCGCACTCGCAGTTCATCATCATCACGCACAACAAGCGCACCATCGGCATGGCGGACATTCTTTACGGCGTGACCATGCAGGAACACGGCGTGAGCAAAATCGTCAGCGTGAAATTCCACAAGGCGGATGACGTGGCGACCAACAATGCCGCCACGCCCTTGGAGGCCACCGCCGAAAGTGTTTCAGCAAATTGAACTGAAGCTATGGCTTCGCCGCTTTCAATAGGCTGGCGATCAAACCGTCGGTGGTATAATCTTTGGCTTCGACCGCCGGTTTTAAGCCCAGCGCCAAAATCGTCTTGCTAGTTTCCGGGCCGATGGAGGCGAGCTTCAGTTTTGGAAATTTTTTCACCATTTTCGGCAGATCGAAGCGCGCATGGAAATGTTCCACCGTCGAGCTGCTCGTGAACGTCACCCATTCCGCGCCGTCGGTCAGCAGGCGTTCGCACGCGCCGCCGTGGTCTTCCGTTTCGGGCACGGTCTTGTAAATGGCGATGTCGTCCACGATGGCGCCGAGTTCCTGGAGCGCGTCCGGCAAATCCCGGTTCGCTACCTCGGCGCGCAGCAGGCACATTTTTACGTTTTCAATGTCCTGATATTTCTTGAACGCCTCGGCGATTTTCCGGCCGGTAAATTCTTCCGGCGTCAAATCCACCTGCAAATGCAGTTCGCGCAGTTTGGCCGCCGTCGCCGGGCCGACCGCCGCGATCCGCGCGCCGCCGATGTCGCGCAAGTCTTGAAAGCGGCGGAAGAAAATGTCGAAGAACGCCGTCACGCCGTTCGCGCTGGTGAACACCAGCCAGTCGTAGGAATTCAATTCCAGCAGGCAATCCACGATGGCGTCTTTCTCCGTCGGCGTCGTAATTTTGATGGTCGGCACTTCCAGCACGTCCGCGCCGAGTTCCGTGAGGCGCTGCGCAAAACTTCCAGCCTGTTCCGTGCGCCGCGTGACGACGATGCGCTGGCCGAAGAGCGGCCGATTTTCAAACCAGTTCAATTTGCCGCGCAACTTCACCACGTCGCCGATGACGGTGAGGGCAGGGGGCGTGATTTTTTTTTTTGCGGCGAGTGCGGCGATGGTGGCGAGCGTGCCGGCCACGGTCTTCTGCCGGCCGGTTGTGCCGCGATGAATGATGGCTACGGGCGTCTCTGGCAACATGCCGTTCGCGACGAGCGATTTTGCCCAGTCCGCTAGTTTTTCCGTGCCCATCAGAACGACCTTGGTGCCGGGAATTTTGGCAATCTGATCGTAGCGCAGAGCGGTGGCTTCGTCCGCCGAATCGCTGTGGCCGGTGAACACCGTGAAGCTGGAGCAATGCTCGCGATGCGTCAGCGGAATGCCCGCGTAATTCGGCACCGCCGTGATGGACGAAACACCCGGCACGATTTCAAAGGGAATTTTTTCCGCCGCAAGCGTCTCGGCTTCTTCGCCGCCGCGTCCGAAAACGAAAGGGTCACCGCCCTTGAGCCGCACAACCGTTTTGCCTTCCTTGGCCTTGGCAATAATGAGCGCCGTGATTTCGGCCTGCGGCATGGCCATGTTTTTGCCGCGCGAAATAAATTCCGCCGTGGCCGGGGCGAGCCGGAGCAGTTCCGGGTTGGCGAGCGCGTCATAGACGACCACGTCCGCGCGCCGGAGCAACTCCGCGCCGCGCAATGTCAGCAGGCCCGCGTCGCCCGGTCCCGCGCCGACCAGATAAACTTTGGATTTCACCTGCACACTTTATTCAAGTGGCGGAGTTAATCAATGAAACAGGAGACGATTGGGTGCAATTTGCCGACGCGCGGAAACAGTCCGGTTGGATAAAACGGCTGGTTTACCGAACGGAGACGGCGCGGTAGTAACGCTGATTATACTGGCCGGCTTCGAT
>CAZIFP010000165.1:0-6935 GCA_964538105.1 uncultured Bifidobacteriaceae bacterium | reverse complement strand
CCTCTTCGATGGATGTGGACGTTTTGCATCAGGCCCAGCGCGATCAACGAGCACAACACCGAGGATCCGCCGTAACTTAACAGCGGCAGTGGAATGCCCGTCACCGGGACGATGCGAATGTTCATGCCGATATTGATGAAAACGTGGCTGAACAGGAGCGTCACCACGCCCACCGCCAACAGTTTTCCCAGGCGATCGCGCGCCTGGCCGGCGATTCTCAAACCCGTGAAGAGAACCACCGCATACAGCGTCAGCACCACGACCGAGCCGACGAATCCTTCCTCCTCGGCAATGACGGAGAAAATGAAATCATTGTGCGCCGCGCCCGGCGGCAAAAATCCCAGCGCGGTCTGGTCGCCCTTGCGCCAGCCCTTGCCCAGCAGCCCGCCGGAGCCGACGGAAATCAGCGCCTGCCGGACTTGATAGGATTTTTCAAATTGTAATCGGCGCGCGGCGGCATTTTCCGCCGGCGTCGCGTTGGCCGACGCGAAGTTCGCGCCGAAATAGACCAGCAATCGCTGGCGCTGGTAATCCTGCATCTTGATCTGCAAGCCAGGCGGCGCGAACAAAATGTCGGCGAGGAACAGCGCGCCCAAAATTCCGACCACCGCCGCCAGCCGCAGCAGATATTTCAACGGCGTGCCTGCGACGAACATCATCACCAGGCCGGTCGGCAGCAACACCAGCGCCGATCCCAGATCCGGTTCCTTCAAGATCAAACCAAACGGCAGCATCATCAGGCCGATGGCTTTCCAAAAATTCGCCAGCTGCCTCAATTCGTCCGGCGGACGGCTCAAGAAATTCGCCGCAGCGAGAATGAACGCGAGCTTGGCAAATTCCGACGGCTGAAATTGGAACGGCCCGAGGTCAATCCAGCGTCGCGCGCCCCAGCCGTGCGTCGAACCGATGTGCGGAATTAAAACGGCGATGAGACAAAGGATCGTCGCCCAATAAGCCACGAACGACCATCGCGCCAGCGTGTGATAATCCGTCAGGCTGACCGCCGCTGCCGCGCCGAGACCGAGCACATACCAGATGATTTGCCGCACCCAAATCTGATCATACCACGGAAGCAAGGCAGTCGTGGTGTTCGCCATCGTCGCGCTGCACACGAACATCGTGCCGACAAACATCAGCACGGCGAGCGCGGCCAGTTGCAACGGGTCGAGCCGGCCTTCGCGTTCTTTGGGAAAGAGGTTGGTCATTCAGTTTCGCGCCAGGTTTTTTGTCGTGGCGGCGTTTTCGTTTTGCAAAATCGTTTCGTAAATGTCGTGGGCGATCGGCGCACAAATCGTGCCGCCGAAACCGGCCAGCGGACCGGGAACCTGCACCATGACCACGACGGCATATTTTGGATTTTCAAACGGTGCATAGGAGGCAAACCAGTAGTTGTAGCCGGTGGTGTGGTTCTGCGAGTCTTGCACCTGCGCCGTGCCGGTCTTGGCGCAGATGTTCAGGCCGGGCACCGCCGCCCGGGTCCCGCTGCCTTCGCTGCTGTTCACGTCCGCCAGCATAGCGTCGCGCAAAATGTTCAGGCTGCGCGGATGCACGTCCAGTTTGTCGCGCACGACGCCCGCCGGAAAATTTGTCGCCGCTTCGCCGGACGCCGGGTCCTGCGGCTCGATGCGCTGGATGAGCCGCGGCCACAAAACCGTTCCATTGTTTGCGATCGCAGAAATCATGACGGCCATCTGAATTGGCGTTATGTCAACCGGGCCCTGGCCGATGCACACGTTCGCGGTGTCGCCGGGAGTCCAGCCGGAGTGAATCTGCATTTCGGTCGGAAAATTTCCGCGCGTTTCCTGGCTGGCAAAAAGCCCCGTCCGTTCACCGAGATGAAATTCCTTGCCGATGCGGACGATGTTCTCGATGCCGGCGCACGTTAATCCCGCGTTCACGAAATACGAATTGCTCGAATGGATGAACGCGCGCTTGAAGGCGTAGTCGCCGGGCGCTGCCTGGTCATCAATCTTGCGCCTGCCGACGTAAATACAACCCTTGCCCGGGCGCGTGGGATCAGGCTGCACGCGGTAGATTTCATTCACATTCAATCCGTTTTCCAAGGCCGCGAGCGCGACGACGGTTTTGAAGATGGAGCCGGGCGCGTAATTTTCATACGTCGCGCGGTTTTTTTCCGCCGTCAAGTCCTGGATTTTCTGCCATTTGTCCTGGGAAATGCCCTGCGCAAAATCGTTCGGGTCGAACGTTGGCGACGACGTCATCGCCAGCACGTCGCCGCTGCTCACATCCATGACCACGACCGCCGCGCGCGCGTCGGCCCCCCGCCGGTCCACAATCGCCTTTTCCGCCGCGCGCTGAATATCCAGATCAATCGTCAGCACGACGTTGTGGCCGGGTTCGGGAGGATCAATGGTATTTTCCGACTGCCGGTAGCCGAGGCTGTTGACCAGCACGGATTCCTCGCCGGCGCGCCCGCGCAATTGCTGGTCGCAACGGCCCTCGATGCCGACCACGCCGCGATAATCCGGCAGACGATAATTGAAATCCGCGTCCTCGCCTTCCTGCGAGCTGTCGTCGCTGCGCAAATAGCCGAGCAGATGCGCCGCCACCGGGCCGTCCGGATAAACGCGCATTGCCTGCAAATCCAAATTCGCGCCCGGGCCATTGGTGAACCGCTCCTCAAACCGTGCGATTTGAGCCTCGTCGAGGTTTTGCAAAATCGGATACGGCATCGCCAGCCGTGTCTGGTAGGCGCGCTCGAATTTCGCCGCGTCAAGCGCCAGCGGCTGGCCAAGCCGCTGGCCGACTTGCGCGACCAGATTGTTGGCCACGTTCAGACGCGCCTGCGCGCGGAGCTGCTGTAAATATCCTGTTGTGAATGCGAATTGTTTCAGTTCGACTTTCGTCAGCGAACGTCCCAGTTTTTTTTCCTGCGCGGCGATGGCCTGCTTTTGCATTTCCCGCGCCTGTTTCAACAACTGGCCGTAGGCGTCGTCGAACTGCTTTTGCAAATCGTCGAGGTAAAGGCTCAAGTTGTAGCGCGGCCGGTTTTCCGCCAGCACGCGGCCTTCGCGGTCCAAAATTTTCCCGCGGATGGCGGGCAGCCGCACCGTGCGATAAGCCTGTGTTTCCAAATGCGACTGGTATTCGTGCGCGGAGACGACCTGCACCCACCACAGGCCCGCCAGCAAAATGCACAGACCCGCCGCCACCACGGTCGCCACGAGGCGGAGCTGCGGGTCGTTCTTTTTGAGTTCGTCAAAAATGAGCATGTTAATTTCTCCCACGCAAAATTTCGCGGTCGGGACGGAAACTGGTTTCAGTGCGCGGCTGGTAGCCGAATGCGCGATTGCACCAGTCAAACAGGACAAAAATCACCGGCGTCGCCACTGCGCCACCCGCCGTCATCACAATCCATTGCCAGAGCGAGCCCCAGCCGAGCAGCGGTTCCTTGCCGCCGGTCAGCAGCAGCAAAACAGTCAGCACCGGCACGACGGCGCTGGCAACGGTGCCGAGGACCATTTGCGCGAAGGAAACTTTTCGCAGGATGAATTCCTGCTGCGAGAAAATCACAAAACCGACGACGAACAGCGGCAGGATGGTGACGCCCAGCGGATTCGCCGAAAGCGCGTCGAACCACAGTCCGCCAAAAACCGCGAGCAGGCTGACGACGGCGAGGTTTGAATTCAACGCCGCATAGACCATGATGGCCGGCAGCAAATCCACCTGCGCACCGAGCAGATGCCGCAGGCCGGGCAGCGCGGCTTCGGCGAACACCGCGAGAAACGCGGCGGCAAAAATCAAAATGGTGTTCAGCACATTCATGGAAACAGCACCCAGACTTGATCGAGCGCGCCGAGGTTGGCGGAAAGTTTCACACGCGCCTCGGAATAAAGGCCGAATTCAACCGGCCGCGCGTCCACCACCTGACCGACGGGAATGCCTTTGGGAAAAACGCCGCCGAGGCCACTGGTCACGACGCCCTGACCGGATTTCAAAATCGCGCTGCCGGAAAGATAGGTGAGTTCGACCAGCGAATTGTCGAGTGGTCCGCTCGCGCTGATGATGCCTGTGTCATGCGCCTGATTTTCGACAAGCGCGGAGACTTTGCAATTGGGATCGCCGATCAAAACGACTTGCGAGCGGGTGAGGCCGACGGAAGAAACGCGGCCAACCAATCCTTCGGATGTTAGCACCGGCAGATTTTCCACCACGCCATCGCGTGAGCCGAGATCAATCTCCACCGTGCGCCACCAGTTCGCCGGGTCGCGCAGGACGACGCTGGCGAGTTTGAGCCGCCACGGCATCTGCCGCTGCCAGCCGAGCGCTGTGCGAAGCTCACCGTTTTCACGCGCCGTTGCGTCAGCCTGCAAAGCCGCGACTTTAAGCTGGTCGTTTTCCCGGCGGAGATTTGCGGTCAATTGAAGCAGTTCGCGGCGGGACAGAACGGTGTCGGCGGCCGCCACGGGCAGTTGCTGCGCGGTGCCGGCGAGGCCGATTAGCGGCAAAAACAAGCTGCCGACGGCGAGTTTCAGGCGGCCGGTCACGCGCGGGGGCAGGCTGAACATCAGCAGGGCCACCAGCGTCACCGCGCCGAGCGCGAGATAATTTTTTTGTTTGAACATTCCTGCCTCCGAACTTTTTTCGGAGTTCAGGCTGAACTTAATTCAGCCGCTTGCAGGTGAACTTACCCCGGTCTTCGCTGAAGCTTCGACCCGGCAGGAAGAAATCAGATCAATATTTGGCGTTGGTCGCGACGCGTTTCAGGAATTCGATTTCCTGCAAAACGCGACCGGTGCCTTCCGCCACAGCGCTCATGGGATCGTCGGCCAAATGAACCGGCAAGCCGGTTTCCTCGGCGACGAGCCGGTCTATCCCGCGCAACAATGAACCGCCGCCGGCCATGACCAGGCCGCGATCCACGAGATCGGCGGCGAGTTCGGGCGGACAGCGCTCCAGCGTCAGGCGGATGGATTCCAAAATGCTCGAGAGCGGTTCTTGCAACGATTCACGGACTTCCTCGGAACGGATAGTCAATGTCTTCGGCAGGCCGGAACCGAGGTCGCGGCCTTTGACATCCATCGTCATTTCTTGTTCCATCGGAAACGCGGAGCCGATGCGTATCTTGATTTCTTCCGCAGTGCGTTCACCTATCATCAGGTTGTAGGCCCGTTTCATGTGCGCGACAATCGTGCCGTCAAACTCGTCCCCGCCCACCCGCAGGCTGCGGCTGAAGACGATGCCGGCCAGCGAGATGATTGCGATTTCGCAAGTCCCGCCGCCGATGTCCACGATCATGTTGCCCGCCGGTTCATGCACCGGCAGACCGACGCCAATGGCCGAAGCCATGGGCTGCTCGATCAAATAAACCTCGCGCGCTCCCGCGTGCGTGGCGGAATCTTTGACCGCCCGTTTTTCCACTTCCGTAATGCCCGAAGGAACTGCCACCACGACGCGTGGTGCAATTAATTTTCTATGGTGAACCTTCTGGATGAAGTGCCGCAGCATGGCCTCGGTGATCTCGAAGTCGGCGATCACGCCGTCTTTCATCGGGCGGATGGCCACGATGTTGCCGGGCGTGCGGCCCAGCATCCGTTTGGCTTCGTTACCGACGGCCAGCACATTGGTCGTGCCGGCCTCAATGGCCACCACCGAAGGTTCGCGCAGGACGATTCCACGATCCCGCACATAGACGAGGGAGTTGGCAGTGCCCAAGTCTATTCCAATGTCGTTGGAAAACAGGCTTTTGAATTGTGCAAACATGAATTTACCTACTAACGGGCACAGCTTAAGAGGCGGCAAGCCGGCGGGTCAAGATATTTAACGGCCCTTAATCGTGGCGAAACCGCCGGCTGATGATCGGAGCGCCGCGGCGGAGCGGTGCAAACAACGGTTCAAGATTTAGAATTGTTCTAAATCTTGACAATGCCGGCTGGCCGGCTAGATTTTTCTTCGCATGAGCGCCGCCAGCCGCAAACCATCTGAATGCAACCTGATCGAAAGGTTGAGCACGGGCGGCTTCCGCTTCACGCCGCAGCGCCAGCAGGTTTATGACGTGCTGCTCCAAAAGCGCGACCACCCGACCGCCGAGGAAGTTTTCATCCGCGCCAAAAGACAGATGCCGGAGATTTCGCACGCGACGGTTTACAACTGCCTCGACGCTCTGGTAAAATCCGGGCTCGCTCGGCAGGTCACGCTGGATCGCGGCGCGACTCGTTTTTGCCCGAACATGCACGAGCACGGCCATTTTCATTGCGATTCCTGCGGGACAGTCTTCGACGTGGATTTGCCGGCGCAAGCCATGCCGTTGCCCAAAGGTTTTAAGGCCGACCATTTTGACATCGCCATCCACGGCACCTGCCCGGATTGCGACCGGAAGAAATAATTTTTACGAACGATGAGCACTGCGACCGACACAATCGAGAGCCTGGTAAAACAGGAATATAAATACGGCTTCGTCACCGACGTCGAATCCGAGTCCACGCCGCCGGGCCTGAGCGAGGAAACTATCCGCCACATCTCGGCGAAAAAAAACGAGCCGGCTTGGCTGACTGACTGGCGCATCAAGGCGTTTCGCCACTGGCTGACGATGCCGGAGCCGACGTGGCAGTTCGTCAAGTATCCGAAAATTGATTTTCAGGCCATCAGCTACTTTTCCCAGCCCAAGCCGCAGGCGAATGCGCCGAAAAGTCTGGATGAAGTGGATCCGAAACTATTGGAAACTTACGAGAAGCTCGGCATTCCGCTGCGCGAGCGCGGCCGGCTGGCGGGCGTGGCGGTGGATGCGATTTTTGATTCCGTTTCCGTTGGTACGACGTATCGCGAAGACTTGGCGAAGATGGGAATTATTTTCTGCTCGTTCAGCGAAGCGGTGCACAACCATCCCGATCTCGTCAAAAAATATCTCGGCTCGGTGGTTCCTTACACGGACAACTATTACGCCGCGCTGAATTCTGCCGTTTTCACCGACGGTT
>CAZIFP010000164.1:0-6964 GCA_964538105.1 uncultured Bifidobacteriaceae bacterium | reverse complement strand
GCAAACGCAAACATCCGCTGCTCATCTTTGGTTTGCGCCGTCACCGATTTCTGGCCAATCCGTTCTAAAGGGAAATCTGCCAAAGCCTCCAAATCCGCCTCCAACCAAGCAATTTCAAATTGAGTCAGTTTTGCATTCGTCTGTTTTCGAACCCAGTTGATAAATCTTTGTGTGCCCGTCTCGTTTAATGACTGCATCAATTCAGCAAGTTCCGGTGCCTCACCATTGCATTTGATCAGCGCCTCTTCCTCAATTTTCCCTTCATTCCAACCCGCAGGCAATCCATGAATTCCAGCTTCTGAATGTGTCGCCGTCCAAAGTAATCGAGCCAGTGTCAATCTCAGCCACCGCACACCTTTCAACGGTCCAATCCCCTGCCAATCCAATTCAACAGATTCAGCGATTTTGAGATGCAGCCCAAATTCGCTTAAGAAAATGCCGTGCTAAAGTGCGCTCAATTTATGAGCAACGATGTCACCCAAACAGTGCTGCTGGCGACCTGGGCTGCGAAGGATTTGCCGGCGCGACTGGATGTGGCGCGAACGTCCAAGCTGCTCGGCTTCACACAATCCGACATTCAGATTTTGATGGCGATGGGCAGGTTGACTCCGCTCGGCGACCCGGCACCCAATGCGCCGAATTGGTTTGCTGCCGTAAAAATGATTCGTTTGGCTGGCGACCAGGACTGGCTGCACAAGGCCACCAAGGAGATTTCAAAATATTGGCGCAACAAGCGTGGGCGTCGGCTGACTCCACAGCCCTTGTCGCGTTCGACTACTTGTCGAACTTGAACCTCAAAGGTTTCTCAGTTTTTATTCTCAACGAACTGCGCTGGCTTCGGTCTGCGCTCGGTTGGGCGGGCAACGGCAGCGCTTTTATCGCCGATTCATATCTGCCTTTTTGATTGACTTTTGTTAATACTTTTGTGAAGCTTTCCTTAACCACAGGAAAACTCTATCATGAAAAAAACTGTCTGCCAGTTTCTGTCGTCATTCCGTTCCGTCACACTGCCCCCGGCCGCCTCCGCCCTGTTGCTGTTGCTGGGAGGATTTGTGCTTTTCGGGTGGCTCACGCGCGGCCGCGCGAACCTGAATCTGGACATCGCCCCATCCGGAACCAACGCGTTGGTCTATTGGACAAATGCCGGCGTGACGCTGCAAAGTTCCCTGAACTCGACCGGGACGTGGAATGATCTAACCGGCGCAGTAAGCCCGTATCTGACGCCGACGACCAACAAAACGGCGTTCTTCCGCCTCCGCCAGACCTCTTCGTCACCCGCCCTCATCACCGACATCGAGCCCGCGTTTCTGACGACCAACGGCGGCACGTTTTATCTTGTCGGCACCAATTTCGGCTCCGGCTCCCAAGTCTATCTGAACGGCAACCTGGCCAGCGTAACCTTCATCAGTTCAAATTTGCTGAGTGTTAGCATCAGCACGCTCGGTGCGGGCACCTACAGCGTGAGCGTGGTGAATGGCGGGCAGACCAATGCAGTGCTGGCAGATGGCCTGACCGTGGAAAACACCCCGCATGCGAGCCTGGAAGTGCCGCCGGGAATGTCGCCGGCGGTCACGGCGTCGGGTGAAGTCAAGCAAAGCTTCGTGGATCTCGTCATCCCCTCCGGCGTTGGCCCCAGTTTCACGCTCGCCCGCAGCTATCGCTCGCGTATCGGTCCGACGAATTCGCCGGTTGGCAACGGCTGGGATTTCTCCAGTGACATTTTCGTCCAGACGAACGGCGCGAATGTGGTCGTGAATGACGGTTGGGGCCGCTCGGACACGTTTTTCCTTCAGTCGGACGGCACGTATTCACGCGCCGGGTTTTTCCGGCAGGGCACGCTCTCCAACCAAGTCTTCACCCTGGTAGCCGGCGACAAGAGCCGTTATGAGTTCAACGCGCTTAACGCCACGGTCGCACCCGGCAAGATTGCGCAGAACATTGACCGCAACGGCAACGCCATGACTTATGCCTACAATTCCATCGGCCAGTTGACCAACGTGACGGACGCGCTGGGCCGCCCGACACAATTCTCCTACAACGGCACCGGCCAGTTGACCAGCGTTCAGGATTATGCCGGGCGCACAACGACCTATACCTACGACGGCAACAACAATCTTTCGAGCGCCACCACGCCCGCCGTCACCGGCACGCCGAACGGCAATGATTTTCCGGAAGGAAAGACCACCACCTACACTTACGACAGTAATCATCACATTACCAGCGTGATTGACCCCACGGGCACGGTGGTGCAGACGAACCAGTATTCGCCGGACCCCAATCCCGCCGACCTCACGTATGACCACGTGACCTCCATCGCCCTCGGCACGAATCCGCCGACCGTTTACAGTTATCAGGCGCAGACGCCCACCCCGGGCAACCGTTATGTCACGACTGAAATGTATGTCAACGACCCGGTGGGCAATGTGACCGTGGTGTATTATGATTCCCAAAACCGGCCCCTGCAAATCTACGAATACACGGGTCGCGCCACACCCGGAGTGCCGGTAACGGCGACATCCAACCAGCCCACCGGCCAGTTGCGTCCAACCGACCCGGCTTATTATCAAACTACCTGTTCCTACGATCTGAATTCACTCCCCACGCAAATCACCGAACCGCGTGGCAACACCCTGGCGATGGTTTATGAATACGATGCAAACAACGCTGCACCAGTGCGCGAACGCGGCAACCTGCTGACGATGACACAGACCCCGGCCCCCGGTGCGCCCGCCGACCAGATCCAACGCGTCGATCAATGGCAGTATCTGCCTGGATTTGGCACAGACGAAGGAGCAATCGTCTCTGCGGGAAAGATGATCCCGGGACGGACGTCCCCCATTTTTAGAGAAGTCGACGCAACAGGAAGGCCATCCTCCATGGTTCATGGAGGAAAGCTTAGTTTATTTAGAGAAGTCGACGCAAAAGGAAGGCCGTCCTCCCTCTTTCGAGAAGTCGACGCAACGGGAAGGCCGTCAGCTTGCCTGACAGAATTTGATTATAGGCCCCGGATTCCAAATACGGAAATTGTTCTCGAAGGCTGTATCAGCTCTTTCCCAACGAATCACACCGACCCGCGCGGCAATGTCACCACTGCCAGTTATGACGCAAATGGCAACCTGCTGACGGTCCAGCCGCCGGGCATTGCCACGGGTTATTCGTATGGCTACAACACCGCCGGACAGTTGACCGCGCAAACGCATCCGGCCGACGCCAATGGCCGGCGCCAGCAGGACACTTTCAGCTACTACGCCAGCGGCGGCGCACAGAACGGTTATCTGCAAAACGCCGTGGTGGACGCGGGCGGCCTCGCGCTGACCACCAGTTATAGTTATGACGCCTTCGGCAACATCACGAATATTGTGGACCCGCGCGGAAATAACATTGAGATGGCCTATAATCAGTTGGACCAGGTGATGCAAATTTCATCGCCGACCGGGCCCGCCGGCCTGCGCAGCCAGACAACCTTCACATATGATGCGGCCGGAACCGGAGGTGGCCGGGTCATCAACAAGTCCGTGCTGAATTTCGACCAGAACGGGAATGTGGAGGCCAGTTCGCCGCTTACCACCAGCTACAGCTACGACACGATCAGCCGGTTGACGAGCGTGACGAATGAAGTCAGCGCGTCAGCCTTCACTGTGATGCGCTATATCTATGACGCCAACGGGCAGGTGACCAGTGTGATGTCTCCGCTGGCGGTGAGTGGCGCGGATGCATTGAACACCATGCAATATAGCTATGATGAACGCGGGTTGCCGTTCCAGCAAATCTCGGCCCCGGGAAGCGCCGGCCAGAGCACCACGCAATACAACTACGACGCCAACGCCAACCTCGCCTCGGTGAACGAAGGTCTGGAAGGAACACCCCGCACCACCACAGTTGTGGCGGATGGATTTACAATTTCCGGCGATGCTTGCCTCACGATTGCGGAATTGATCTCTGGCCCGTGCCTCACGGTGCCAACCGGTGGGCCGGCACCTACACCTGGCGGCGATGATATCATTATGGGATCGTGGCTGAAGCATCCCGGATCATTCAGCCCGTCGCCCGCTGCGGTCGCGGACTTGAACGGTGATGGGATTCCTGACCTTTCTATCATGATGTCTGCATGTCTGAAACATCCGACTCAATTCACCCCGGCGCACCAGGCGGTCGCAGACTTGAACGGCGATGGAATCCCCGACCTTGCCGTGGCGATGGGCGCGGTGTTGAGGCATCCAACAATATTCTCCCCGGCGTCCGTTGCGATTGGAGACTTGAACGGCGATGGAATCCCCGACCTCGTCGCTGCGATGGGTGCGTGGCTGAAGCATCCTGGAAAATTCACCCCTGCCGCCGTTGCGATTGGAGACTTGAACGGTGATGGAATCCCGGACTTGGAAATCGCGGGGGCGGAAGAAGTGACGGCCGCCACCGACCCGGATATAGGTTTGTGTTCTCCAGCAAGCATCACCGACCCGATGGGCAATGTCACAACTTACCATTACGACGCCAATGATAATCTCGTCAGTTGCACTGTGAATGGAACCAACGGCATTCCCGGCGGCCAAGGCAACGTGCTCCTGTCTTTGGTCACGGCCCAATATGATGCACTCGACCGGCTCACCAACGCCACAGTTTCGATTCTCAATGCCAGCGGCACCACCACCGGCAGCGCCACCACCAGCTTGGCTTTGACCGACAACGGCCAAACAATTGCCCATACCGACGCCAACGGTCATACGACCAGCTTTGCCTACGACACGGTCAGCCGCTTGAACGGCGAAACTGATCCGAAAGGCAATTCAACCAGCTACACTTACGACCCCAACAGCAACGTCATCGCCGTGACCAACCGCCAGAAATCTGATTTGGGCACCCCCGATCTGGTTTTTGTTCGGACCTTCAGCTACGACGAACTTGACCGCGTCACCAACTACACGGACAACGTCGGCAACACGACCAGCTGCGCCTACGATTCGCGTGACAACGTCGTTCAAACCACCGATGCGCGGGGGATCGTTTCGCAATACCAGTATGACGGCCTGAGCCGCCTGACTGCCGCCGGCGTGGACATGAACAACAACGGCAATGCTTTCGACACCGGTGATATCATTACGTCGTATGCCTATGATGGCAATTCGCGCCTCACCTCGCAAACCGATCCAAATGGCAACGTGACCAGCTACGCCTACGATTCGCTCAACCGATGCACCGCCACGACCAATGCCGATGCAACCGTGTCATCCGTCACTTACGACCCGCATGACAACGTGATTACATCCATGGACGCCAACGGCACAGAGGTCGCTTATTCTTATGACCCGCTGGACTGCATTGTGGCGGCCAGCATCACGCCGGGCACCGGCGTCGCGACCACCACCACATCCGAACAATACAGCTACGACGGCCTGAACCGCGTGATTTATGCGGCGAACAACAATGCCACCAACTCGTTCACCTACGATTCGCTCAGCCGCAAGCTCACCGAAACACAAAACGGACTAACCGAGACAAACACCTACGATGCCGTGGGCAATTGCCTGACTATCGCCTATCCAGGCGGCCGCCAGCTCGGCTATGCTTACGACACGGCTAATCTGTGCCGCGCCGTCACGTTACTGGCTGACCCGACCGGCGACACCCTCGGTTTGATTTCCACCAATGCCTATGTCGGCAGCCTGTTCCAAAGCTGCAGCAACCGCAACGGCACTTACAGTCAGATAACTTATGACGGCGGCGGCGCGGCCAATACAAAAGGCGATGATGGGTGGGGCCAGATCAGATCAATCCGGCAATTTGGCACCAATGGAACAGTGATTGACGCTATTTCGTTGACCTACGACGCTGTACAGAACAAAACCGGCCGGACAACTGGCTTCCTTGGACTGACCAACGCACTGACCTGTGTTTACGATAATGCCGACCGCCTGACCAATGCCGTGGTGTCGACCAATTCTGTGCTGGTGCGCAACACGGTTTACAGTTTCGACAAGGCCGGCAATCGCACGAATGTGACTGGCGAGGCTTGCTCGGGCGCTTACACGATGAATTCCACGATACCACCTGGGGATTTTGAGATGAACCGCTATACCACAACACCGTGCGATTCGCGCACCTACAACGACGATGGCGATCTCGTGAGCGCCAGTTCGACTGCCGGCCCGTCGACTAACCAATATGACTATGCCAACCGGCTGGTGCAGGTGCAGACGGTTAATTACGGAACCGGCGTCCCGGTTTTGACGACAGTGGCCAGCTATGCCTATGACGCGCTGGGCCGACGTGTTTCAAAGACCGTTTTTTCCGGCGGCCTGCCGCCCACCACGACACAATTTCTTTACAACTGCGGCAACGTCGTCGAGGAACGCAATGGCAACACGACAACGGCGACTTATGTTTATTGCGATGGACATAATGACGGCAACGAAACCGACGTGGACGGAGTTCAAAATGGAAATGAAACCGACGTTGCTGTAGTTAAAGATGGCAGTGAAACTGATGTGGCCGGCGGCGTTTGTTTCATGATGAGTCGCGCCGGACAGGACTATTATCTACACACAGATGACCAGGGCAACACACTCGCTCTCACCGCCACCGGTAGCACCGTCATCGAGCGTTACGACTACGACGATTATGGCGCAATTACTTTTCTGACAAGTGCCGGCTATCCGAGCACCGCGACTTCCTCCACCGTTGGCAATCCGTATTATTGGGGTGGCCTCCGTCTCGACGCCGAGACCGGTCTGCAAAACGACAACGGCGGAGTTTATTTTGAACCGCAAACCGGACGGGAATTAATGGGGAAAAGACGGCATCCTTGTTTGCTTCCCGGTAGCCTTTCCGACGACATGACCGGCAACAACCCATGGAGCGGTGCAGGCGCGTTCGGCGTTGTCTACAAGGGCCGTTGGCGGGATTTTAGTGCTGCTTCAGACCGGTAACGGCCACCATGCGGCATTGACCACGCTGGTCAGACATTGGC
>CAZIFP010000163.1:1732-7002 GCA_964538105.1 uncultured Bifidobacteriaceae bacterium | reverse complement strand
CCGGCTCGGTTTTCACCGAAATTTTCCCGCCGTATTCCTGCACGATGTTGTGGCAAATGCTCAAGCCCAGGCCCATGCCGGCCCCCACGTCTTTGGTGGTGAAAAACGGGTCAAAAACCTTTCCCAGATGCTTCGCGTCAATGCCGCTGCCGTTGTCGCGGAGCAACAAAATGCTCCGTCCGTTTTCGACGCGGCCTTCAATCCAGATGGCCGGCTTTTCACCATCGGCAAATTTTTTTGATTTCAACGCGTCGAGCGAATTTTGCAGCAGGTTGACGACCACCTGGATCAGCTTGTTTTTATTGGCCAAAATCGTCTGGCCGGCGGCAAATTTCTGTTCGATCTGCACCTCGTCCTTCCATTCGTTGCTCAAGAAACGCAGCGCCGGAGTGACGATTTCAGCCACCGGCACCGGATCCAACTGCTCGGTGTTGGGATGCGTGAACATCCGCAGGTCGGAAACGATGGTCTGCACGCGCTTGAGGCCGTCCTCGACATCGGTGAGGATTTCCGCATAGTCGGCCTGCTGCTCCGGCGCGAGGTGCCGGGCTTTTTTTCGCAGGGTGAACAGGCCGGTGGTGGCGAAGTTCAGCGGGTTGTTGATTTCATGGATGATGCCCGCGCTCATGCGGCCGAGCGACGCCAGTTTTTCGGACTGCACGAGCTGCATTTCGTTTTCCTTAAGCTGCTGGAGGCTGGCTTCGAGCGCCGCACGGCTCTTGTCCAGTTCGCTGCGGGCGACAAACTCCCGCACCCGCACGCCGCTGTGATAATAAGTGCCGGCGACGATGGCGATGCTGGAGGAGGTCAGGAAAAACAAACCGTCGGCGAACAGACGCCCATAAAATGGTTCCGGAGAAAACAAACAGGCGGCTGCATAAAGCAACAGAACCAGCAAAACCGATACGACACTTTGCCAGAGCGGCCAGTCTAGCACCACGGCGAGCACCATCAGCACCAGCGTCAGCCCCGCGTAATATGGCGACGCGCTGCCTTCGGTCGCATAGACCATCCAGGAAATCGTCGCCGAGGGCAGGAACAGCAGGACGAGGCCTTGGAAATGATAATATTTTTTTCCGAACGGCGTTTTCAGAACGAAATAAAGCCCAGCCATGAGCGTCGAGCAGAGCAATCGCAATAGGAAAAAAGAAAAAGCGTGTCTGGGATAAACATAGAAGTCCAAACCGCCGAAAACCGGCACCATCAAGATGCCGAAGATGCAACCCAGCTGGGTTTTGCGGATGGTGCTTTCCCGATCATATTCCTGATAGGCGGCGCGAAATTCCTGGGGGATGAGTTGCATGTCAGTCCGGTTTGCGGGCGTGCAGGAACAAATTCACGGAGGTTGGTTCCGCGATCACGCGGGTTGTCTCCCGACCTGATTCGGGAACGAGCGACAAAATTTCCTGACTGTTCCGGTAAATTAGCTGCCAGTCTAGGATGAATTCAATAAAATTGCGGAACGGCTTGGTGTCGGTCATGTTCGCGACCAGCATCAGGCCGCCGGGTGCCAGCGAGTCGTGCCACAACTCCAGCAGCGCCCGGCAGGTGTCCGGCGCGAGATAATCGAAGAGCCCGGCGCAATAAATCAGATCGAATTTTTCCGCGTCGGCGCTGCGGCGCTGCGTGCGCTTCAGCAGTTCATACACCGAAATCTGCTCCGTCCGGATTTCCGTGCGCCGGGCAAACTCGCGCTTGGCCTCCACCAGATTCCGGCCGGCATGGAGCAAAGTTTCCTCGTTGAAATCAATCAGCATGAAATCCGCCTGGTTGCTCAATTGGGTGGCCCGCAAAAAATCTTGGATCTCCCGTGCCGGACCGCAGCCGACATTCAGGATGCGCGCGTTTCTGCCGGCGCGGGCGACACGGGCGGTTTCGTTGAGAATGTTTTCACCCAGGTGCGCGATCCGGTTGCGGACGGATTTCGCCGGCCACTGGCTGACCAGCAGCAGATGAATCAATTTTTCGTAAAGCGAACGGCCCTCCGGCCGATTCCGGTAAATCATGTTCATCATCTCGTAATCGCCGGCGTAGCCGATGGGCTTGTGAAACGTGCGATGACCAAAGGGTGAACCCAAAAATAATTTGTGCCAGTGCCGCCGGACAAAATCCTGATGCGCGCCGCGCGTTTCCTGCGGCAGCGAGGAAATTATTTCTTCAAACCGCTGATGCTGGCCGTTGAAGGCGGCGATGATTTTCGGCGCGACGGTTTCGAGGACGGCGCGCTCCTGCGCGGCTTGATCGCCCGACGCTTTCAGGCCGAACTCCAGTTGCTCCAACCATTGCCGCACGTTTGTAAGATAGGATTCGACGTCGGCGACCAGCACCTTGAACTCGGACGAAATCTGGTAATTATTTTGCCATGCTTGGAAAAAAAATTCGTAAGCCGGCAGCAGATTTTCATCCGAACCGGTCTCCGGCAGAAAATAAGCCGTCTCCGCGCCGAGGTCGTCCAGCTTGGCTTCGCACAGCAGCGAATCGCCGGTGTGGAGGACGTTGCTTACCACGGCGCGGCCAAAATAGATGACGCGGCCGCCGGCGGTGATCTTGAAATTGGCCAGCACTTCGGAAGTCCGCAAGGTTGCTGCGAAGTCGTCGGCTTCGAAAGTCACGACATGGCGCGACAGTCGCGCAAGGCAAGCGTGCGATTCCTTGCCATCCATCGTCTGAAAGGAGACTTCGTTTTCCGGGATGGATGGAGATGGGGCAACGGCCGGAATTCGGCCCGTCTTCCTTGCGGACTGGCGGGCCGGGCCGGCGGTGCCGAGCTCGTTGCTTTTGACCATGAGGCTCATCTCTCGGCCAGAATGAAACATTTTTCGAGCCAAAACAACGGCGATTATTTTGCCGCCAAATCAAACTTTTGCAGCATTTCCACCAGAAGGGCGTTGAATTCTGCCGGTTTTTCCAGCATCAAAAAATGGCCCGCGCCGTCCAGCACACGATAATCCACCTGCGGCGAGAGCGAGCGAGCGTAGTTTTCGTAGCCGTTGGCCCACCACGGACTCCGGGCGTTGATGACCATGATCGGCTTGTCCACTTTCTGCAAAATCCAGTCGGGCTGTTCCGTGTCGAGCATCGCGGCCATCGCGCTCAACATCACCGGCTGCGGCGTGGCGAGCATTTCGGCCGTCACGCGGTCGCGCAACTCCTCGGTGCCGGGAACCGGGAAAAAGTCGCTGATGAATTTTCTGGCGTGGTCAAGATATTGCGCGGAGGCAAACGCCCCGAGCAGCGCGCGCGTCTCGGCGGGCGGGCCGGGCAACCGGCAGAGCAGACCGTCCACGGATACCAGCGCGGCGACTTTCTCCGGCGCATGATGATGAACCCGGCAGAGCACCGCCGCGCCCATGCTGTGACCGATGAACGTGGCCCGATCCACCTTGGCGTCGCGCAACACCGCCAGCACGGCCTCGGCAAAAAAATCCATCGTGTAAGTTGTCTGCGGCTTGTCGCTCTGGCCGTGGCCAGGCAGGTCAATCAACACGAGCCGTGCCCTGTCCGCCAGCAGCGGAACCTGCTCGCGCCAGAAACCGAGATGGCAGGACCAGCCGTGAACGAAGACAAAAGTTTGGCTTCCTTTGCCGGCGGTGACGTAGTGAATGCGATTTGTGCCGACGGAGGTATAATGCGACTGGGCGTCAGCCACGCTGGTGAAGGAAGCATTTTTTGTCATGCTGGAGATACCTTCTTTTAAGTGAGACGGCAAACACTATACTGCCGGCACCTGGCTTGCAACCGGTTAATGGAAGGTTCTTTGTGATACAATCCTGGAAGCTTTCCGGCAGCTTTAAAAATTCATTCCCACCGACGCGATGATGGCCGAGCTGCTGAAGCCATAGGTGCCATTCGCATTCTGGCCGGTGGATACGCTGACGGCTTTGACGGATGCGGAACTGTCGGTCACTGTATTTTTAAAAGCGAAGCCCAATTGATAAGCGATGTCAAAATTGAAACGTTTGCCGCTGAAACCGGCGCCGAGGCTGAAAAAATTCCGGTTCAGATCGGCGGCCAGCGGCGTGTAGTAAGTGTCAGGCACGGAGTTCTCATTGAAGACATAGCCGCCGCTCACATGCCAGCCGTTTTCGAAATACCGTGTCGCGCCCAACTCATACATCCAGCTTCCCTGCCAGTCCAGGTTGACTGGGACGATGTTATTTTTTGGAAATGGGGCTTTCAACGGAGGCGGTGATTGTTCGATATAGACCGTGTCAAAACTGTCCCAGCCGGTGTAGTTCGCATCAAATTCAAGGTTCCAATTGGACGTGGGCCGGTAGGAAACGCCAAAGACCGTGGTCAAAGGAAAGTCAAATACGGCCGACGCATCCCGCTGTGTGGGATTCCGATAGGTTCCGGAAGTGTATTTGAAATCCGTGCTGCCCTGGAAGTTCATGCTGGCCGAACTGCGAAATGTGGCCCCGAACGAAACTTTTTCATACGGTTGCCAGCGAATGCCCGCATTGAAGCCTACGCTCCAGCCGTTGCCGGTGAAGTTGAAATAATTGCTCGGTGTGATAACACGGCTCAAGCCCTGATACATGCTGATGTCTCCATAATTGAACATCGCACCGCCTCCGATCGAGAGGGTTGGCGTCAGCTTGACCGCCACCACCGGATTGATGGTGATGTATTTAAGATTGCCGCTGATGGCCACGGAGCGGAAACCGGTGTTCTGCGGCCAGCTCATGTTGCCGCCATAGGGAGCATAAACGCCCAGGCCAAAACTCAACGGTGCACCGCTGGCGGTGTAGGTGTAGAACAACTGCGGCAGATAGGCGAAGTTGGCGGAACTGTAATAAGTGTGGCCGTTGTTGGGGTTGGGCTGACCGTTGGGCAGCTTGTCGGGTGGTTCGTAGGTCGGCTCGTAATAGACGCTGTTCAGGCCGCCACGCACATTGTTGTTCGTGAGCTGCGTGATCCCGGCCGGATTATAGTAAATGGCCGAGGCATTGTCCGCCGTGGCCACAAAAGCCTCGCCGCGCGCCGTGGCAAACGCATCCTGATCCGGCAGGCCGAACCCATTCGCCAACGAACGAAGCGTCGACATGCCCAAAAGCACGACGACCAGCAATATTCCCAAATTGCGTTGGTTTAAGATTTGGTTCATCCAATTCAGTCACTGAATTTGCACCGTAGTTACACACGGGCGACCCGCCAGAGCAAGCAAATCTCCTGCCGCATGGAATCTTTGCCAGTCACGACGCAACCAGTGCCGGTCACGACGCAACCAGTGCCGGTCACGACGCAACCAGTGCCGGTCACGACGCAAC
>CAZIFP010000163.1:0-1632 GCA_964538105.1 uncultured Bifidobacteriaceae bacterium | reverse complement strand
CAGTGCTTGTCAGTGTATAAAAACAGCCATTTTTTGCGTGGAAACACCTGAAAATGTCAAGATATCGTTAACGCGGATCTAATTGCCGCTCAGATGGCGGGAAACCACCAACCTTGTTTCAAAACAGCAGGGTTGCAAATCTCCTGAGGTAAGGATGGGGTGTGTCAATAATTCGACTGTTGAACAAACTTTCGCTTTACTTTGTAATAGATTTAATTAAAGTGCCGTAGTGAAAACGTTGTTTCAGTTCATGTTTGGGTTGTGTTTGGTTGCCTTAACTGCGATGCCGGCAGTAGGCGGATTTTCATCGCTCTACGTTTTTGGCGACGCGCTTTCGGCTACGAATGATTGGAATGGTTCTTTAGGACCACCTTACTATTATGGCTATCGCGACTCTAATGGCCGGGTCTGGGTTGAAGTGCTGGCACAGCGGCAGGGAGTGGCCTTTCCCTACGACAATTCTTACTGGGACCACAGCAGCACACTTACGCTGGCGGATGTGAACAGTTTCACCACGCCGGCGGATGTCGCAAATGATCTGTTCATCGTCTGGGTTTGCAATGCCGACACTTTTGATGCCGCAAGCGTTGTAGCAAACAGTTCGAGCACGGATTATAACACTCTTTTGAACCTTTTTATCAGTGCTAATATCCAGTCACAAGCCAACCATATCCAAATCATCACCAGCCTCTATGCCAAAGGTGTTCGAACCCTGATTATGCCAAATGCCGTGGACCTCTCCGTAATCCCGGCATATAACCAAGGCACCGCAATGGCTGTCTTGCATGCCGGATGCGTTGACTATAATAACCGGCTTGCCAGCGCCATCAGTCAGGCCAGGGCCTTGTGTCCTGGCCTTCAAATCTACACTCCAGATTTTTATACCCTGCTGAACAATGTGTTGGCCAACCCTAGCTATTATGGCTTGGTCAATGTCCTGTCCGGTGGATATAGCATTGATGCCATTGACAACTATTCCCCGACCATTCCCCCGCTAAATGGATCGGCCAACAATTACATCTTTTGGGATCAACAAGACCCGACCGCAAAATTCCACGAAATCATCGCTGATGTCGCCCAGCAGCTTGTCTCCCCTGTGCAAATGAGCAAGCTTGCGGTGTTCACCGGAAGCAACCGGCTGGATGTGGTGAACGTGCCGCTGGGCTTGAGTGGTTTAGTGGAAGGCTGCACTAATTTGTCGGTCGGAGGCTGGACGTCCGTGACCAATTTCAACAGCACCAGCTTGAGTCAATCAATCTTCGTGAATGCATCGCCGCTTCCCACCGGTCCGCCCGGCACCAACGGTGTAAGCGGCGGCGGCGGACCGGGCGATCCGGGTGGAGGGACAGGAACAAACAATGTTCCGCTTAATTCCGCCGCGCTATTTTACCGGTTGCATTTCCCTTACGCCTGGTCGTGGCCGTGATTCGACGCTGAATCAAACCGCTGAAATGGTGGCCGGAGTTGCTTTCGTCAGGGTCTCATAACCCCAGCGCAACATCCGCTCCGTGGTTTCCCAGCCGATGCACGAATCGGTAATGGACACGCCGTATTTCAAGTCCGCCGGGTTTTTCGGAATCGGCTGGTTGCCTTCGTTCAAGTGGCTTTCCACCATCATGCCGATGAGCGATT
>CAZIFP010000162.1:0-7008 GCA_964538105.1 uncultured Bifidobacteriaceae bacterium | reverse complement strand
AAAAAACATTTCCGCCCGGAATTTCTGAATCGCGTAGACGACGTCATCATTTTCCAAAGCCTCGATGAAAGCGAACTGGCGCGCATCGTGGACATCCAGCTCGGACGCCTGGAACAGCGCCTCGCGCAACAGAATCTCACGCTCGATGTGGACGCCGCCGCGAAGAAGCTGCTGGCCAGCGAAGGCTATGACCCGCAATTCGGCGCGCGCCCGCTCAAGCGCGCGATCCAGGAGCACCTGCTCGATCCGCTCGCAACGAAGCTGCTGGCGGGCGAATTCAAGCCGGGCGACAAGATCAAGGTGATGGCGAAGGACGACGAATTGGTTTTTCAGCGGAAATGAATTTTAACCGCAAACCAGACGGACCGCGCGAAATTTCTTAATGCGAAGCCGGCAGGAATCCGTTGAGCCGAGCTTTGGAATTAAATCCGGTTCACGGCGCGGGATGCTCGCCGTCTGAACCGCAGAAAATTTATCCAGCTCGGTGTCGTCGGTGCCAGTCGGGATCGAATCATTTACGAGTGCCTGCCTTACGGGGTTTTCTCGTCATGGATGGTTCTGAATGTTCGTTGACGACAGGATACCGGCGATGATTTGGTCAATCTCCGGTCCGCTGGTCTTGCGCGGGTGCGCGGCGCGATAATCACGAAGCTGTGTCAGCAGGCGGAGATTCCGGGGCTGAAGCTCGCCGGATGGCATGTTCTGAATGATCGGTGCCAACACCGCAAGCTGGCCGTCCAACTGGGTCTCCAGCAATTCCGCCGCCCCGTTTGTGTCGCCCGCGTGTAGGGCGATCAGGGCCGTCAACCTGACGTTCACGCCCATGAAGGCGTTCTGCGTCTGAGAATGCCTGATCCATTTGTCGTAGAAATGCTGCGTGGAATACAGGCCGATGGCCCAGCCCACGAGCAGGGCGATGATCAAAAATAAAATGGGGCGAATGGTCTTCATATTGCAGCGACGTCTAACTCATGTGTCGCACTTCAAATTTGAAACTAAACGGCAAGCGCTCATCCGCCGGTTTCTTGTCTGATGGCTATCGAGTAAACCAAAGATAAAGCCACGACCCAACTGAAAAAATCCACCCATAAATCCCCCCCCAGAACTTTGGTAAGCACATCGTAATGATGAAATCTAGGGTCGATCATATGGATAACCTTTCCATTCCATTTGATTTGGTTAGGCTCAATGAAAATTATCGCTGCTGCGAACAATAATCCCAGCATGGAAAGCACTATAAGCGCGCATCTATTTTGTTCTTTTGATGGTGGTTGAAATGCCACAACGCTGCTCTGTCGCCTAATTAGTAAGCGTGTCGAAATTTTGCGACCGATCTCATGTTGCAATTTCAACTTGGTTCCGCATTTAAGTTGCTGCCGGAACCGGGTTCGGTCAAATATTTTCACCGGACTTCCGCCGGCGAAGCCAAACCGGTTCAATCCACCTGCCGCAGCACAACGATGGTGTTGCCGGTGCCGGCGCCGGCCACAAGCGCCTGGCCTTTCTTGAGCGTCTGCGTGATGTTGCCCACATTCTGGCCGTTGCCCTTCAAGGTCAGCTTCACCCGTTCGCCGCCAAGATCCTTGACGGAAATCTGGCACTCGCCACTCAAGCTGACGTCCTTGGTTTCGTCCTTCGCCAGCGTGAATTGCTGCGCGTTGACTACGGAATAATGCTGCCATTTGAGCGGCAGATGCTTGAGTTTCTTTTCAATCTGCGCCGAGACCGGCTTGCCGTTGGTCTGCACCTCGTTGGAACCCAGAACCAGTTGCGCCTCCAGTTTCAGGGGTTTGTCGGCGGCGTGCGCGGTCACGCCCGCGAGCAGGAAAAAAAACAGCGTGGCGCAGACCAGCCGGACCGGGGAAAATATTTTTGCATTCATGCGTCAGTTGATGGCGGATGGTTTTATATCGGGCGCGGCGCTGTCGTCCGCCGTGGACGAAAACCACACCAGCGTCGTGCCTTCGCTGGCGTCACGATAGGTCGTAGCGTCGGAATTGGCCAGCGTCGTTTCCACGGTCGGCGTGTCGGCGTCGGCTACCGTTTCCACGGCGGCTTTTGGAACGTTGAAATGCGCGATCATCCCGGCGATAACCAGCGCGCCCACCGCTACTGCGGGCAACAGCCAGCGGCGCAGCGCGGCAATAATGGAAACTTCCGGCGCGGTCGCCGCCACCGGTTCCCGCCGCTGGATTTCCCGCTCGATCTTTGACCAGAAAAATTCGCGCGACTCCGGCAGGCTCAAATGCGGCCCGGCTTTGGACATCGCCGCGCGTGTATTTTTCAATTCTGCCAGCAACGCGGCGGCGGCACCGTCGCGCTGCGTCCACGAAAGGATTTCGCGCGCCTCGCGCTCCGGCAGTTCGCCGTCGAGGAAGGCTTGCAATTTCCGTTGTTGCTCGTGGGTCATGTTAAATATGTGATTGGTTAAAATGTTAAATCGTTACATCGGCGCAGACGCACGCCGGTTGCAACGATGCAACCATTTAACGATTTTCTTCATTTTTCAATTCCGCCAGCAGCGCAGCCATCTTCCGCCGCGCGTAAAACAGCCGCGACATCACCGTGCCGATCGAGCAGCCGATGATCTGGGCGATTTCTTTGTATTCCATGTCTTCAAATTCGTGCAGCACCAGAACCGCGCGGTGTTCCGCCGACAACTGGCCGAGCGCGCCGTCAATTTTCTTCCTCAGCTCGGCGCGTTCCAGCCCGGCGGTCGGATTCACGGCCACGACGGGCATTTGACGTTCCACGCCGCCGCTTTCTTCGTCCAGTTCCTCGATGGAATCGGCCCGGTGCCGCTTCTGCTTCCGCAAATGATCGAGGCAGAGGTTGATGACGATGCGCGTCACCCACGTCGTGAAACTGGAATCGCCCTGAAACTGCTCAAGCCGCTGCCAGCCCTTGATCCACGCTTCCTGTGAAAGATCCACCGCGTCCTGCTCGTTGCGCGTCATGCTGAAGGCGCGGGCGTAAATCGGGTCGCGATGCCGGAAAACCAGTTCCTCAAACGCAGCCAGCTCGCCCTTTCGCGCGGCTTTCACCAACGACTCGTCGTCGGTAGAGGAATAATTCTGACCAGACATGGATTTGACGACGAGGAAAATTATTTATTCAACGCACTTCACAATTTTCCCTTGGTGCTGGGCAGCCGGCCGGCGATGCGCGGATCGCGGGCGCAGGCGGCGTCGGCGGCGCGGGCGAACGCCTTGAACAGCGCCTCGACGATGTGGTGCGGCTCGTCGCCGTAAAGCAGTTCGAGGTGCAGATTGCAGCGGACCTCGTTGGTGAAGCCCTGGAAAAATTCCCGCGCGAGGCCAAAGCGGAACGCGCTGGAGACGTCCTGTTTTTTTTCGGCTGCGGAAATATTTTTTTGCGAAAATTTGTCCAGCCCGCGCCAGACGAGGTGCGGCCGGCCGCTAAAATCAATGACGCAGCGGGCGAGACATTCGTCCATCGGCACATAAGCTTCGCCGGTGAACGGATTTTGGGGATGAAAGCCCGCGCCGTAGCGGCGGATGCCGCGCTTGTCGCCGAGCGCAACTGAGAACGCCTGGCCGAGCGAAATACCGCAATCTTCGACCGTGTGATGCGCGTCCACTTCCAGATCGCCGGCGCACTTGAGCTGCAAGTCCATCGTCGCGTGCTTCGCGAACAGCGTAAGCATATGGTCGAAAAACGGGATGCCGGTTTTGACGCTGGATTTGCCGCGGCCGTCGAGGTTGAGGCGGACGGAAATTTTGGTTTCTTTGGTGTGGCGCGAAATTTTTGCCTGCCGGACTTTCATGGCGGGGATTAAACCAAAGCGCGCCGCAAAAAACAAACCGCAATCAGTTGATGCCTTTGGGCGCGGACGACGTGCCGGCCATTTCCTTTTGCACGCCGTCAATCAGCTTTTGCACGTCATTGGGCGTGAGCGACACTTTTTGGGCGGCTTGATACCAGTTCAATGCCTGTGAAAAATTGCCCGCCTTGTCTTCGAGCTGGCCCAGATGCGTGGTGATCTGCTCAAAAATCAGTTTGTTATCCTGTTGTTCTTCCGGGGGAAGCCGGAGCCAGTAACGCACGGCGAGTTCCCAGACATTCCGCGCACGGCCGGCATCGTGGTAGCTTTCGTCGTAAAGTCGCCCGAGTTCAAACAAAATTTCACAGCTTTGCGGGTTGTTGCGGAGTCCTTCGCGCAACACCTGTTCGGCTTCCTTGTCCTTGTGCATGCGGATTCGCAGCCAGTAGGCGGTGACGGTGTAGGTGGTGACGTTGTCGGGATCCAGCTTGGCGGAAAGTTTCAGCCACGGCAAAATCTCGCGCACATTGTCGCTGGTGCTCAAATCATCATTGGCGCCGCCTTCGTCCAGATGCGTGTGGCGGTTCGGAATAAAATGGCGGCCGAAGGCATCCAGCCAGTCGCGCGGGGCGCCCATGAAACTAGTTTCTTCTCCGCTATTCTTGCTGTTGACCGCGCCGGTGTCCTCGGCGACGTGCGGCGTCTTGAAAGCGGAGTTGTTGTCAAAGATGGTCGGGTAATAGCCGCTGTGGTAATACTCGTCGGCTTTGACGTAAAAACTGTTCGCAAACATTTTGCTGCTGTCACCGAGCAGCAGGCTGAAAAACGCATTCGACTGGTGGTGCCGGCTTTCCAGCGCCTGAAAGCGCGGCTGCAGATTGGCGGCGAGGCCAAAGCAAAAAACCAGCAGCGCGAGCAGCAGCAGAAAAAATGTGCGCGGCAAAGTCATGGTTCAATTGACGGGCTTGCGGCGGAACACCAGGCAGGCGGCCACAAGAAACGCCGTCGCGTAAGCCAGCAGGTAAAGCGCATCGAGGGCGATAAAATTCCAGCCGATGAGCGGCCAGTCGTGGACAATCAGGTTCCGCATCTCAAACGGGATTTCCAGGTGCGGCACGGCAAAATAAAACGCGTAGATTAGCGAGCGGAACGGTTCGGGCTGCGCCAGCGCGACGGCGTCAAGGTAGCGGCCGACCGTTAAAATGGTCGCGACGATGACGAAGCAGATCGTGGAGTTGGACGAGGGCGCGGCAAAGACGAGCGAGCCGAGCAGCGCGAGCGCGACGACCACGCCCAGCACAATCCAATGCAAAAACGCGGCCTGGAAATAATTCAGCAGCGGCCAGGCATGTTCGCGGCTGGCCGCGAGCGCGCCGAAGAAAATATAGAAACACAGCAGCACCAGGCCGCAGGCGAGCCAGCAGCCGAGAAATTTCCCAAAAATCAACTGCGTCCGCGTCAGCGGCTTGGCAAGCAGGGGCAGCAGCGTCCGCTGTTCGCGCTCCGCCGGGATTTGCCGCGCGGTCGTGGTGATGGCGATGACGAGCGAGGAAACCCAGATGAGCAGGAGGCACAGTTCCTTGAGATAGCGGACGATCTGTTTGTCGTTGAAAATATTGACGGAGGCCATGATCAGGCAGACGAGGACGGTCAAAATGAACAGGACGTAAAAATCCTTCCGGCGATACAGTTCCTTGATGACGATGCCGGCGACGGCGATAATATTTTTCATGGCGTGGTTGAAGTTTGAAAGCCGATGATGTCCAAAAATGCCTTTTCCAGACTCGCGTGCTGGCCGGTGATTTCGTTGACGCGGCCAACGGCCTTGAGGTCGCCTTGATGAATGATGGCGACGCGGTCGCAGACGGTTTCAACCTCGCCGAGTTCGTGCGACGAAAAGAACACGGTTTTGCCCTCGTTCTTCAGGCGCTGGATGATTTCGCGGACCTTCATGCGGCCCAGCGGGTCGAGGCCGCTGGTCGGCTCGTCGAGAATCAGCAGATCGGGATTGTTGATGAGCGCCTGAGCCAGGCCGACGCGCTGCTGCATGCCTTTGGAATACGATTTGATGGGACGTTTGCGCGCGTGTTCGAGTTCGACCAGCTTGAGCAACTGGTCAATGCGTTTATCCGTCTCGGCGCGCGGCAGGCTGAAAATTTTGGCGTAAAACCGGAGCAGCTCCTCGGCGGTGAGAAATTTGTAATAATAGGTCATCTCCGGCAGGTAGCCGATGCGCTGGCGGGCGATGGGCTGGCGCACGTCAATCCCGAACAAATACGCCGCGCCGCTAGTCGGCGGCACGAAGCCGAGCAGGACGTTCATCGTGGTGGTTTTGCCCGCGCCGTTCGGGCCGAGGAAGCCGAAGACTTCGCCGGCTTGAACCTCCAAGTCAAGGCCGGTCAAGGCGACCTTGGTGGCCTGGCGGAATTCGCGGCTGGAAAATTCGACACGGAGTTTTTCCGTCTTGAGGATTGCGCTCATGGCCGGATCAAAAGGTTGAGATCACGCGGCACTATCTAAAGGAAATTTCCATCGGGGTCAACAGCAACGAATCGAATAAACAAAAAGCCCGGAGTTTTTGGCTTCGGGCTTTTGGCTGCAAACGGATTGCCGGATTAAGGCAAAATGTGTGGCGGACTCACTGTGTCGCTGAGCGAACACAGAACCGACGGGATGTTGCCGACCGAGGTCAGTGAATATGTGCCGTTAGCCGGGCAGCCGGGAATGCTGCTGCTCGTGTTCAACTTGATGTAAGCCGTCAGGTCGGACATGGTGATCGTAGCACCAGACGCCAGACCTTGTTCCATGGCATACTGTTGGACGGCGGAATCAATTTGCCGCAAGTTGTTGATGCAGGCGGTCGCCTGTGATTGAGCGCGGGAATGCATAAAGTTGGGGATTGCGATGGCGGCCAGCAGGCCAATTATGGCCACTACAATCATGATCTCCACCAACGTGAAGCCCGGCTCGCGGGCGGATCCAACGGTTTTCATGCTAATATCTTTCATCATGCGGCGTGAACCACGTGTCAGGCGGGTTATTTAATAAATCCAAAAGTTCACAAATTGCCTGACACGACCGCAACCAAGTTTAGGTTAGCATCACCGATGCCACATTTCCAAACCAATCCAGCCAGCGGTCGAATATGCTGGGGCCCTGGTTGCGCAAAAAAAAAGCCCGGAGCTTTCGCCCCGGGCTTGTGATTCAAATATATTCAGATTACG
>CAZIFP010000161.1:0-7018 GCA_964538105.1 uncultured Bifidobacteriaceae bacterium | reverse complement strand
AATGATCTTGGGTCCGACGCTGACATCGCCCCATTTGGCGGTTTCAGAGATCGAGAACCGCATGCCGCTGATGCCGGATTCGTTCATCAGGTCGGCAATGAGCTTGAGTTCGTGGAGGCATTCGAAATAGGCCATTTCGGGCGAATAGCCAGCCTCGACGAGCGTTTCAAATCCGGCCTGGACCAGGGCGCTGGCGCCGCCGCAGAGGACGGTCTGTTCGCCGAAAAGATCGGTTTCGGTTTCTTCCTTGAAATTGGTTTCGAGGACGCCGGCGCGGGTGGCGCCGATGCCCTTGGCCCAGGCCAGCGCAATCTGCTTGGCCGCCTTGCCGCCCTGGTAAACGGCGATCAGGCTCGGCACTCCCTTGCCTTCCACGTATTGCCGGCGGACGGTATGCCCCGGCCCTTTCGGGGCGACCATGATGACGCTGACGTCCTTGGGCGGGATGATGGTCTTGAAATGAATGGAGAAGCCGTGGGCAAACAACAGCGTTTTGCCGGGCGTCAGGTTGGGGGCGATGTCCTTCTCGTAGGCTGCCGGCTGCTTGGTATCCGGGAGCGAAACAAAAATCACATCGGCTTGCTTGACGGCCTCGGCTGTGCTGACCACTTCAAAGCCCTTTTCCTTGGCGACGGGGATGGACTTGCTGCCTTCGTAGAGGCCGATGATGACCTTGAGGCCGCTGTCCTTGAGGTTCAGCGCGTGGGCGTGGCCCTGCGAACCGAAGCCGAGGATCGCCAGCGTTTTGTTTTTCAACACGCCGAGGTCGGCGTCTTTGTCGGTATAGACTTTGGACATAAAATTAGTTGATGGTTTTTAGTTGAGAGTTGATGGCCGTTACTTGCGCGGCATTGCAGCCTTGCCGGTGCGGGTGATTTCCAGCACGCCGAAGGAATTCATCAGGTCGAGGAATTTCACCACCTTGCTGTCGGTGCCGGTGATCTCGATGGTGAGCGACTTGGGCTGCACGTCCACGATTTTCGCGCGGAAAATATCCGTGATCTGCATCACCTCGGCGCGCGACTTGGAATCCACGCCGACTTTCACGAGGACGAGTTCGCGGTCCACATATTCGCCTTCGCTGAAATTTTGCACCTTGAGCACGTCGGGCAGTTTGTTGAGCTGCTTGACAATTTGTTCCAGCGTGGCCTCGTCGCCGTGCGTGGCGATGGTCATGCGCGAGGTGGTGGCGTCATGCGTCGGCGCGACGTTGAGCGAATCAATGTTGTAGCCACGCCCGCTGAACAGCCCGGCCACGCGCGTGAGCACGCCGAACTTGTTCTCCACCAAAACTGAAATGGTATGTCGCATAAAACCGTTTGGAAACGGATGAAAAGGCTAGCAACGTCAACGGAAGCGGTCAAATCGCAAATTTTACCGGCACCGACTTTGGAGAGTCATGCGCTATTTGACGGGAACAATGTGTTTACTGTTTTTGCCGGCGGAACCCTGCGCTTCGCCGGTCATGGGCACGAAGTGGATGGGCAGAACTGCCTGCCGGTCGAGTTTGCCATCGTGCTTGTGGAGCAGCACCAATTCCTGTTTGGAGGCCGAACCCAGCGGGATGATCATCCGGCCACCTTCTTTGAGCTGGTCAATCAACGGTTGCGGCACCTTCTCCGGCGAGCAGGTGACAATAATCGCATCAAAGGGCGCAGCTTCCGGCCAGCCTTTGTAACCGTCGCCGGCGCGCGCGTAAACATTGGTGTAACCCAGGCGTTGCAGCGTGGCTGCGGCCCGGCTGGCGAGATCTTTAATAATTTCAATCGTGTAAACCTGGTCCGTCAGTTCGGCCAGCACGGCCGCCTGATAACCGGAACCGGTGCCGATCTCAAGCACGCGGTCCGTCGGTCGCGGTTCAATTTTTTCAGTCATAAACGCCACCACATAGGGTTCCGAAACGGGCTGGCCGTGACCGATGGGAAGCGGCCGGTTGAGATACGCCTGGGATTGCACATGTGCCGGCACAAACTCATGGCGCGGCACTTTGCCCATCGCGGCCAGAACCTGCGCATTGGTGATGCTCTGCCGGCTATGTGCCAGTTCATACACCATACGCTGCCGCGCCAGCGCGTAGGAGTCTTCAGCCGTGACGGTCAACGGGCAAAACATCAAATTAACCGTGGCCAGGAAAATCAAGCACGGAGCGAACGGCGAAAACAGGGAATTCATGAGGTTCAATACCAGTTAAGCAGATCGTTTGTAACTCAAATGTCGAACCAAGGGTGGCTGTCATGGGTTGCGCTCTCAAAATTTGTTCCGCTTAAATAAATCCTTCAGATGGCGTGGCAACCGGTGTGAATGTGAACACAAATTAAAAAAACGGATTGTGTTCCTTTTCCTCCGCCACCGTCGTCAACGGGCCGTGGCCGGGGCAGAGCAAAGTGTCCGCCGGTAATGATAAAATCTGTTCGCGCACTTTTTGTCTCGCCAGATCCCACGCACCGTTTCCATTGCCCATCGAGCCGGCGAAAATCGTGTCGCCGACGAACGCGATGATCGGCGCGTCTTCCTGCCAGTTGCCGACGATGTAGGTCACGCCGTCCTCCGCATGGCCGGGCGTCTCGCGATGCGTCACGCGCAGGCCGCCGAGATGGACGATTTCATTCGGCTTGTTGCGCTGGTCCACCGGCGCACTTTTGGAACTGGAATGGATGCGAACTTTCGGCCATGCCTCGCGGATTTTCGGCAGCGCCTCGACATGATCCCAATGCGAGTGCGTGATGAAAATGTGCCGGAGCTGAAGCTGTTCGGCGGCGATAATGTCGAGCACGGGCTTCGCGTCGAGGCCGGTGTCGAACAGCGCGGCATCGCGCGTGACTTCGTCCCAAACCAGAAAACAATTCACCGAAAGTCCGTCGCCAGTCGTCGTCACCACACGGATTTCGCGCCAGATACTCAAATCCTTCGCCGAGGGAAGCCAGCTGTTGACGATGCCCTCGAGCTTCGCGGCGTTCAGGCCGAGCAGTGGCGCAAGCGCGGTGGAATTTATTTTTTTTGCGGACTGGCCGGACTCTTCCAGCGCAGCCAGTTCGTTTTCGGAAATGCCGGCGGCGCCGGCGGCGGCGGCCGTTGAAATATTGGACATCGCGCGGGCTTTGCGGATGATGTCGCCAAGATGATCTTCAAGATTCATGGGGCGAAACGGTAGCGCGGCGAACGTTTCAGCGCAAGCGCGCGGCTTGAACAGTAGCGGCACGCGTGGTAACGTCGTCCGTCTAATGAGTTGGTTCCGTCCCAAGCGCAACAAAGAAGCCGAGCGATTCTACTTACTGCCCGGCCAGGGCGGAGCGGCGTTTCGACGCAAGCAGAAGTCCCTGCTCCGCTGGTCCATCCTCGTGGGGTTGATCGTCTCCGCAGTGCTGGGTGCGCTGATGTATTACCTGAACAAGCCAAGACCCTGACTGCCGCGCTTGACCCGACGTCGGTGGTTGCTAGTATGCGGACGGATTCGATGAATTATTTCCGGTTCATTTCAATTTTTGCGCTGGCACTGCTGGCCGGTTCGCCGCTGCGCGCCGAGCTGGCCGACGGCGTCAAGGCCGTGGTCAACGATGCGGTCATCACCTACTCGCAGGTCGAGGAATTCACCGCGCCCGCCGCCGACGCCTTGCGCCGGCAATACGCCGACGCGCCCGACCTGTTCCAGCAAAAGCTGAACGACGCCCTCGGCGACAGCCTGGAGCAGCTGGTCGAACGCCAGTTGATTCTCCGCTCTTTTGATACGGAGGGTTACCAACTGCCGGAAGATTATGTGGATCAGTTGGTGCAGGATCGAATCCGTGAAAAGTTCGGCGACCGGGTCACGTTCATCAAGACGCTCCAGGCGCAGGGCATGACCGTCGAACAATTCCGCAAGGACGTGCGCGACCAATATATCGTCTCGGCGCTGCGCCAAAAAAACGTTTCCTCGGAAATCGTGATTTCGCCCTTCAAAATTGAAACGTATTACAAGGCGCATCAAGATGACTTTAAGATGGAGGACCAGATAAAATTGCGCATGATCGTGCTCAACAAAACTTCACCCGACGACACCAACACGGTGCAACGCGCCAATGAAATCCTCGGCGAAATCAAAGGCGGCGCTTCGTTCCAGGAAATGGCCTCGGTCTATTCCGAAGGCTCGCAAAAAAGCCAGGGCGGCGACTGGGGCTGGGTTGAGCGCTCCGTCCTGCGCAAAGACCTCGCCGACGCCGCTTTCGCACTCAAGCCCGGCCAGGTCAGCGATGTGATCAACACGCCGGAATCGGTTTATCTCATGCTCGTCGAACAGACCAAGCCCGCCCACGCCAGGCCGCTGGACGAGGTCCGCGATGATATTGAAAAGACCCTCCGCACGCAGGAGCAGGCCCGGCTCGAAAAAGAGTGGATTGACGGCCTTAAGAAAAAAACCTTCATCCGCTACTTTTGAAATTTCAAATCTCGAATTTTGAATTGCGAATGAAAACTGCGCCGCTGCCGGTCAAATTCGAAATTCAAGATTCGCAGTTCTGAATTCGCTATGACTGGCTGGATAGGCATCTCCCTCGGCGACGTCACCGGCGTCGGCCCGGAAGTCGCGCTCAAGGCCGTCGCCGCCGAAGCCGGCCGCGACGACACCAAATATCTCTTCATCGGTGACGAAAACATTCTCCGGCAGCTCAATCATAAATTGTCGCTCAACCTGCCGCTGAAGAAATTTTCCAGCCCTGGTGACGCCGGAAGTTTTTTTGTTGCGAATCCGCTGGCTGAACCGCTCCCGGAAAACCTGCCGGCTGGCTCGCCGCTGGCAGCCAACGCCGCCGTGGCCGCGTTGCGCGACGGCGGACAACGCTGCCTGCGCGGCGAACTCGACGCGCTCGTAACCGCTCCAGTAAATAAAGAATCCATCATCCGCGCCGGGCACAAATTCATCGGGCAGACGGAATTTCTCTCCGAACTCGCCGATGCCGAACGCACTGCCATGATGCTGCTCGGCACGGACGAGCGCGGTCGCTGGCTGCGCGTCGCGCTCGCCACCGTTCACATTTCCATCAAGTCGGTTCCCGAAAAACTGACGGCGGAAAAAATCACGCTCACCATCGAGCTCGCCGCGCAAGCCTGCCGCGACCTCGGTTTGCCGCGCGATAAAATCGCCGTCACCGGCTTGAATCCGCACGCCGGCGAAGGCGGCGAATTTGGTGACGAGGAAATCACTACGATTGCGCCGACGGTTCAGGCTATGCAAAAACGCGGCTTTGATGTGGTCGGCCCGTTGAGCGGCGATACGGTTTTTCACTATGCGCTAAAAGGAGAATTTGACGCTGTCGTGGCGATGTATCATGACCAGGGCCTCGCGCCGCTGAAAGCCGTCGCGTTCGACAGCGGCATCAACTGGACGCTCGGCCTGCCCTTCATCCGCACCTCGCCCGACCACGGCACGGCTTATGACATCGCAGGCAAAGGCATCGCAAATCCCGGCAGCATGATCGCGGCAATCCGGCTGGCGAAGCAACTGGCGACAAATAACAAGTAACGTCGCGCGAAGGACGCGAAGTGGGCGAAGGAGGAAAAAGCCGAAACCGGAAAAGTTTTTACTTCGCAACCTTCGCGTCCTTCGCGCGACAATTTTCAGCCACCAATCAGTTCGCGCACTTTCGCGCCGATGTCGCCCTGTTTGACGAGCGATTCGCCGACGAGAATCGCGACGGCACCGCATTTTTTCAAACGTTCCACATCGGCGCGCGAGTGGATGCCACTTTCGGCGACGAGCAGCGAGCCGTTGCTGATAATTTTTGACGCGAGCTTTTCGGTTGTCGCCAAATCCACCTTGAATGTTTTCAGGTTGCGGTTGTTCACACCAACCAACTTCGGCGAAATTTTCAGCGCACGATTCAGTTCTTCCTCGTCGTGAACCTCGACCAAGACGGCGAGGCCGGCTTCGACGGCGAGCGAATGGAATTTTGCCAACTGCGCGTCCGTCAAAATGGCGACGATGAGCAGGATGGCGTCAGCGCCCCATTCGATGGCTTCGAGAATCTGGCGTTCATCAATGATGAAATCCTTGCGCAGCAACGGCAGTTTCACGGCGGCACGGATTTGCCGGAGATAATCCAGCGAGCCTTGGAAAAATTTCTCGTCCGTCAAAACGGACAGGCAGCTCGCGCCCGCCGCTTCGTATTCCTTCGCAATTTTTTCAGGGTCAAAATTTTCGCAGATGATTCCGGCGGAGGGCGACGCCTTCTTCACCTCGGCGATCAAACCGATTTTGCCGGCACGTGGATTTTTCAGCGCGGCAATAAAATCACGGCGTTCGCCGTGCTCCAGCATGGCATCACGCAAATCACCCGCCGCGATGAGCCGCGCGGGCAGTTGCGCGACTTCGCGTTTCTTCTGTTCAACGATGGTATCTAAAATATTGGCCACAGATTTTTTACAGAATGACAGAATGTTCAGAATTCAATTTTGTTCATTCTGTAAATTCTGTCCAAAGATTATTCTTCGTCATCCTTCACGCCTTGCATCCGCTTGAGCGGGCAGCCGGCGCGGAGCCAAGCGTTCACGAACGGATCGAGCGCGCCGTCCATCACGGCCTGAACGTCGCTTGTTTGCTCGCCGGTGCGCAAATCCTTTACCATGCGATACGGCTGAAAGACGTAGCTGCGAATCTGGTTGCCCCACGAGATACTGCCTTTGTCGCCGTAAAAGCGCTCCATCTCGCTTTTCGCCTGGTCAAGTTTCAGCGCGTAAAGTTTTGAGATCAACATCGCCATTGCGGTGGCTTCGTTCTGCACCTGGCTGCGCTGCGCCTGGGACGCGGCGACGAGGCCGGTCGGCAAGTGCGTCAGGCGCACGGCGGTTTCCACCTTGTTCACGTTCTGACCGCCCTTGCCACCGGAACGAAATGTGTCGCGCAAAATTTCAGTTTTGGGAATCACAATGTCCGTTTCCAACAGATCGCTCAATTCGGCGACGGTGTCCACGCTGGAAAAACTCGTGTGCCGGCGCTTGTTGGAATCGAACGGCGAAATGCGCACGAGCCGGTGCACGCCGCGTTCCG
>CAZIFP010000160.1:0-7085 GCA_964538105.1 uncultured Bifidobacteriaceae bacterium | reverse complement strand
GGTCGGCCCGGCGTTGATAGACGTTTTGCACCTGCGCCCACTGGCTGTCCACGCCTTGCGACAGCTTGACGAGGTGGTTGTAACTTCCGCCCGCGATGGCGATCAGGGTCAAAACCAGAATGCCCAGCACCACCAGAATCCCAACAACAATGGCGAGTTTTTTCATAGTGAGGTTGAGTCTAACCCTCTGGCTCCGGGTAACAATTACAAAATGGGCCGCTCTTTGTAATCGCGTTCCACGCTCCGGCTTCGGTGGCCGTCCTCAAAGACTGGCCAGCGGGTGGACGGTCAATTATTTAGGGCGGCGGATTTCCGGCTGGCAAATTGGTCGCTGTGGAGCTGTCGGCCGGAGACGTGTAGACCGGCGGCACATGGTTACCGCCTCTTACTGTGGATTGGGTATAGGGCGGGGATCCGTTCAGGCTGGATGAAAACGGACCGTTGGCACAACCGGTGATGCCGGTGACAACGATCAAAAGCCCCATACCCTGCGCCAGCAACAAACTGCCTGCTTTGATATTCATAATTTTCCCAAGCAGTTGAAAGCTAGGGCATCGGCCGTCTTCGCGCCATGGGGTGAAACCCTGATGCCCGAAGTTGGCAGGACGGACGCCACACCTCTGCCGATGTTACGCCTTTCGCGCCGTCAGCCCGGTTGGAACCGGGAGATTTGACGGTGCGTTCGTTGACGGCCTGATCTTCAGGGCAGGCACGGCATTGGTATTTACCCCGTTGGTGGTGGCCGGCATGGCGGTGAGATAGTTGCTGGGACTGGTGAAATTTGTGACGGATGAACCATCGCCGGCGGGAACTTCAAGACGGCTCATCAACAGCATTGCCAGAAGAGTGACGGACATCTTCATAGGCAATTGCTGGATGATCCTGCCAGCGCAAACATGACCGGTCGGTTGGGCATTTATTAGAGCTTACGGCATCGGTTGGCTCCGCACCATGGGGTGAAACCCTGAATGCCACCAAGATCAATACCATGAAACCGCCCATATCTCCAGTTTTGCATTTGTCCGAAAAATTACAAGCTCCACACGAATTCAAGATCAAACCGTGGCCTCCGTCAGTTGTGTGCCGACATGGTAGCTAAATGCGCAACCGGCGCAACCCCGGTCTGGTGGATAAAATCGCCTTTGGATTTTTGGACGGTTTCTTGTGTAGCGTCGAGACTGTGTCCCGACATCGGAACCCAAGAATTTGCCCGGTCCACGTCCGGCATCAGTGGAGGAAACGGGTTCTTGCCTAAGGACTGGACACAAAACATCCATGCAAAGCGGTTTTGCTTGCATGCAAAGAGACAGAACATCCAAGCAAAGGCACGGAACATCCATGTTTGGAGGCGAAACATCCATGCAAAGAGGCTTTGTAGGTAAGAAAAATGGCTGATTTTATACAGTTCACTTGGAAATTGTCCGAAAAATGAAAATTATCGGCAAAATTGACCGTGCTAACTGCGATGAACCTCGGGCGGGAAGCAGGATTTTGGTAGCGGCGGGGCATGACCACGTTCTGGACACGAATTCCACGGATATCCCAGTCGCGGCGACTGACACATTCAGCCGGTGCCCGGAAAACCCAACCCCTCAATTCTGGCGGCACCGCTGCGGGTGAGGACACCCGCGCTCCGAAGGCCGAAGGCCGCCCGCAAAGACTGATGGGGTGTGGGAAAATGGCCATAAGCAAAAATTGTTGACGCCAAACCGAATATTCAATACGGTTCATTTCCAGCCAGCAGAATTCAGGAAATCCAAAAAATGAACTCCGGGCACGGACAAAATAATTCTTCTGGAGGGAGTGTTTCTCAGTTTGGCACTGGCATTGTCGCTGATAAGCAAGGAAGGCTTCTCTTAAAAAATCATTCAAAGAATTTCGTTCCATTTGCGTTGGCGTTGGTCGCATTAGTTCTGACTTTGGATCGGCCGGTGCAGGCTGCTTCATGGGTAACCAACAGTCCAATGATTACCGCACGCTTTCAACACACAGCAACATTATTGTCCAATAGCAAGGTTTTGGTGGCTGGCGGAGGTAATGACGGTGGGTATACGGCAAATGCTGAACTATACGATCCGGCTACAGGAGTGGGGACGGCGACAGGTTCTATGAATTCCGCGCGGGAACTCCATACCGCAACATTCTTGCCAAATGGGAAAGTGCTTGTAGCGGGTGGCTATGGAGGTAGTGGTTATCTTGCCAGTGCAGAACTTTTTGATCCGACGACTGGATTGTGGACAAATACCGGGGCGTTGAACACTCCGCGCCAGAATCACACAGCAACCTTGCTGGCCAGTGGGAAAGTTCTCGTTGCAGGCGGGAAGGGGAATAATGGTGCGCTTACCAACGCGGAAATTTTTGATCCAATCAGTGGAACGTGGAGCGCTACCGGGTCGTTGAATATCGCACGCGTAGAACACACGGCTACCTTGTTGCCGAATGGGGAGGTGCTCGTCACCGGGGGATCAGACAGCAATGGCAACCCACTTTCCAGCGTCGAACTGTTCGATCCAACCAGCGGGACTTGGATGGCAATAAACTCTTTGAACACCGCACGATATGGTCATACGGCTACGTTGTTGCCCAATGGCCAGGTGTTGATTGTGGCAGGAACAACGAATTATCTGGTCACAGGTAATGCCGCTTTATCGAGTGCTGAAATTTACAATCCATCCAATGGGACGTGGACGCCGACCAGTTCGCTTAATGGCGCGCGTGTATGGCACACGGCAACTTTACTGCCAAACGGCCAAGTGATGGTCGCAGGGGGGACAACCAACTTCGATGGCAGTTCGACAAGTTTTCTTTCCAGCGCTGAAGTTTACGATCCTTCCACAGGGACATGGACGGTGACTAATTCGCTGAACACTGCGCGCGAGGGTCACACGGCCACATTGCTGGCAAATGGGAAAGTATTGGTTACTGGAGGGCTTGGTGCGGCCCTCTTTCTAGCCGACACCGAAGAATATGATTATCCCAATGGAACGTGGACAAATACCGGCTCGATGCATATCGCACGCCAGAATCAAACGGCGACCTTTTTAACCAACGGGAAAATTTTAGTTGCCGGTGGCGTTGGCGCGAGTGCGGAATTGTTCGACTTGGCAAGTGGAACATGGACGATGACCAACCCGATGAATACAGCACGTTATTGGCATACGGCAACCCTACTGCCGAATGGAAAAGTATTGGTTGCGGGAGGTGAAGGCGGGAACAATACCGCGGAATTATACAACATGACCAACGGGTCCTGGTCATACACCGGCTCAATGAACGTTTCACGCTATCTTCACGAGGCAATTTTGTTGCCCAACGGCAAGGTGCTGGTCGCCGGCGGCTTTAGCAGTACGGCAGAGTTATACGATCCGGCAACTGGAAAATGGACATACACCGGCTCGATGAATATTTCACGGGCAGAATTCGCGGCGGCATTGCTGTCCAATGGCAAGGTGCTGGCCGCAGGCGGTGACAACAACTCTTACGGTTCCAGTGCGGAGCTTTACGATCCGGCCACAGGCAAATGGACATTCACCGGCCCAATGAACATCGCGCGCGGCTATTATGAAAAGGGCGTTTCCTTGTTGCCTGATGGGAAAGTGCTCGTTGAAGGAGGTTATGCCGGTTACAGTGCTTGGCTCGCGAGCGCTGAAATATATGACCCGGCAAGTGGGGTTTGGACTGTGACGGGCCCAATGAACAACGCCCGATCGAGGCATGCTGCAACGTTGCTGCCCAATGGAAAAGTGCTCGTCACGGCAGGCCAGAACCCAAATGATCTCAACAGCGCGGAATTATTTGATCCGGCCACCGGGACATGGACAACTACTGGTGTTCTGCCTTTCGCAACTGACAGTCACACGATGACATTATTGCCTGATGGTCAGGTGCTGGTCGCAGGTGGCAATTCTCCTGCTGGTTCGGCAACCAACGCAGAACTTTATAACGTTGGCCTGGGCTTTAGCAATACATGGCAGCCGCAGAATGCTTCCATCACCTCGCCCTTGGGTCTTGGCAGTAGTCTGACCATCACCGGCGCACAATTTCGAGGCATTGCGGAAGGATCCGGCGGCGGCTCGCAGGACTCGTCCGCCGATTATCCGCTGGTGCAGTTGCGCAGCCTTGAGAGTGGGCGGACAGTTTTCCTGTCATCCACCAACTGGTCCACGAACTCATTCGCCTCGCTGCCGGTCTGGAATTTCCCGCCCGGCTGGGCGCTGGCCACGGTGTTCGTCAATGGCATTCCAAGTACCAGCAGCATAGTCAACGTCAGTGTTCCCATTCCCACCGTCACCACCCTGACCGGTGCGGCGATGCCGACTAGCGGCGCGTTCTCGTTCACCTTCACGAATAGCGTCGGCGCTTTGTTTGGCGTGCTGTCCAGCACCAATCTTTCCCTGCCGTTGACCAACTGGACGGCGCTCGGTGGCGTCACGGAAGTTTCGCCCGGCCAGTTCCAGTTCGCCGACCCGCAAGCAACGAATACCCAAAAATTTTACCAGATCCGCTCACCGTGATGGGAAGCGGTCGGTGGACAATCCCGAAGGGATAACGTCAACAGGAAATAATACGTTAAGACCAAGCTCATTGACGTCGTTCGGCATCCTCTGTTTCTGCCAATTATTTGCATTGGCCTTGCCGGTGCCGGTGCGGGTGTTGTCTATCGGGCAAACAATCGGTAAAATATTGTTCAAGTGAAAACAATTTTGGCCATCATTCTGGCATGCCTCTGTATCATCAAGGCGGAGGCTGCCGGCGTGACGGTCATCACCCATGGTTTTGATAGTGATGTGAACGGCTGGGTCACCGGCATGGCGGATGAAATTCCCAATTACCCTTCCTTCCCGGGGACCAATTTTACAACTTATACCATCACCCTGACAACGGATGGCAATGGGAACTACTATTATCAATGGGCGCGCACCAATGGCAGCCCTGTGGCGATTGATTCCGGGGAAATCATTGTCAAACTGGACTGGAGCCAGATGGCCGGCAGTCCCTCGGATGTTTATGATCCGTTTAATGATGACACCAGCACCTATGTGGTGGCGTCGGTGGCCAGCTATGTGCTTTTGCAAACCAACACGATTGCGGATCTGGGCGGCCACGCGCTGGCGGAATTTCCGATTCACCTGATCGGTCACAGCCGCGGCGGTTCGTTAATGAACGAACTGAGCCGCCAACTGGGAACCAATGGCGTCTGGGTGGATCATCTGACCACCCTCGACCCGCATCCGTTAAACAACGACGGTAATTCAGATCCGGGATTCTTTCCAACGGACGCCTCCGCCAGCAACACATTCCAAAATGTTTTGTTTCGTGACAATGAATGGCAGAACCTGAGCGGAGGCATATCCGGCCTGGTTGACCCGGACGGCGAGTTTGCTTTCGGCGCCTATAATCGCCAGCTCTACAATCTGTCCGGCGGGTATAACAACACCAGCTCCACGTCGCCCTATCATTCCAACGTGCATCTTTGGTATCATGGAACGATTGACTTGAACACGCCGGCGAGTGACACGGAAGCAACCATCACCAGCGCCGAACGGGTGGCCTGGTGGGTGCCGTATGAGGACTCCGGGGTCATTGCGGGCTTTTATTACAGCCTCATCGGTGGCGGCAATCGCATGAGCATGGACATGCCGGTTGGCCAGGGATTTCCGGCCATCGTTGACGGCTACAACCAGTATTGGGATCTGGGGGCCGGAACGTTGAATCCCAATCGCACCGCCCTGGCAGCCAACAACGGCACCTGGCCGAACATCATCAGATTCGATGTCACCGGAACAAATGTTGTCGCGCAGGGCAGTTTAATCGGCACAAAATTATATTACCAATACGGCGGCGCATCCAACCTGACGGCGCAGGTTTATTTTGACCGCGACTTCAATCCTTACAACTCAAACAGCATCCCCGTTCTTTCATTGCAGCCGCCAGCGACGGGCACGGGTTATGTTTCCTATTATCCCAATCTAGGCGTGTCCACCACGAATGTTCCGCCGGGCACTTACTCGATTTATGCAAAAATCAGCGACGGAATTCACATCCGCTATCTTTACACGCCCGAATTGGTAACAATCATTTCTATGCAACAACCGCCCACACTGGACATCGGCAAATCTGGCGGTGCGCAGTTTATTGTCGGAATAAATGGTGTTTCAGGCCAAAAGATTGTGCTTCAAGCTTCGAGCAACCTTCAAAGCTGGGTGCCGCTGGCCACGAATACTTTGACCGGGCGCCGCTGGACTTATACAAACAACTTAACAGCAAACCAACAATTCTACCGGGCCGTGCTCGGCCAATAACATTATTTTGTTTTGAAATGTTAGATGTCACCGCATTTCGCAGGCAAGAATACATGAAGAACGCAATATGAAAACCTGCCCCTATTGTGGAAAGAAATATCCAGACGATGCCACGGTCTGCGCGATTGACGGCCAGTCCCTGTCCGAACCGGCTGCGGGTCGTAAAAAGGTCTCCGGCATCTGGCGCGGAGTTTATGGTTATGGTCCCCGTGAAAAGCAGCCGGGCTTCGGTCCGGTGGCTTTCACGCTCAGGCTGAAACAAGGTTGGACGGCCCACTTCGCCGGCTCCGTCACCGAAGACGCGCCACAGGGAATGCCGGGGACAGGAACGATTGATGGCTATTTCCAGCATCCAAGCTTTGAGTTCACCAAACAGATGCCGGTGGGGTATTTCATCAAGGAGGACGGCACCCAGATCACTTTACGCGAACATCTGGCAGAGCAGGGGCATCCGTTGCAGCACGAATTGCGGTCGGCGCCGATTTTATATCAGGGAACTTTTCTGGATGCGAACCGGGTGCAAGGCACCTGGATACTGCAACCGTTGCGCATCCCGCTGCCGGATCGTTCGACTTACGCAACGTCAGGAGGTTCCGGCTATTGGTGCGCGGAATTCATAACCGAAGACCTCAAGGCGAATCCGTCCGGTCGTCCGGCTGCACCGCTGTTCGACAAATCCCTCCTTTCGTCCCGCGAGGTGGACGATGTGGAAAAAGCGCCGCTCTGCAGCCTAGCAGCCCGTTAAAGAATGGCGATTTTTCCAAAAACTACGGATGGAATGAA
>CAZIFP010000159.1:0-7092 GCA_964538105.1 uncultured Bifidobacteriaceae bacterium | reverse complement strand
CGCGGCAGTTTGCCGAGGTGAAAAATCAGGAAGCCGTGCAGGAACTGGCGGAGTTCGCCGGTTTGCGCTTCGGACAATTTCAGTTGCGAATTTTTGGTCCAGTCACTTTTGGTCAGCGTCTGCACAACTTTCATTGAGCCGGGCGTCAGCCGTGTTTCTTTCGCGTCCGGTTCCAGCCCCAGTTCGCGCAGGAGTTTTAATTCGAGCGCAAAAATATTTTGCGGCCGCGGTTTCTGTATGCAGAGGTGTTTGAGGAAATCCCGCGTCAGTTCAAAAATTTCCGGCAACGGCGTCTCGGTTTCGGTCGCCTGCTCGATGAACGCGGCGGCATAGCCGGCCTGCTGCAATTTCATCATGTCCTGCCGGATCGCGCCGTGCGTCTCGTGCAATTTTACCTCGCGCAAAGCGTGCAACTCGGAACGGCGGCTGCGGCTGAAGGAAAAATCAGCCGCGTAAAATAAATCAAGCTTGCCGGCGAACGGTGATTTCGACCGGCGCGCGCCTTTGGCCACGGTGGCGATGCGTCCGAAATCCGGTGTGAGCCAGTGGATGATGAGGCTCGTTTCCGTGAGCGGGCGCGTGCGCAGGATGATGCCGCTGGCGGATTCGGTCATTTGATTTTTGGCGGCGAATACTCCGGCGAAATCGAGCCGAGGCTGACAATATATTTGATGCCGTCGGCCACCGACATGTCGAGCTTCTTCACTTTGTCTTCCGGCACGAGAATCAGAAAACCCGAAGTCGGATTGGGCGTTGTCGGCACAAAAACGCAGACCACGTTCCCCTTCGTTTTTTGCTGCACCTCGCCGTTCTGCTCGTTGGTGATGAAACCGATGGAATACATTCCCGCGCTGGGAAACTCGACCATGACGACGGTCTTAAAGGAATTTTTATTGCCGGAAAACGCCTCGTTGACCTGCTTGATAGCACCGTAAAATTTGTTCAGGAACGGCACCTGCATCATCGCCGCGTCGAGCCATTCGATCAGCCGTTTACCGATGTAATATTGCGCCAGCACGCCGACGCCCGTGATCAGCACGGCCGCCAGCACCAGCGCCAGCAGGCTCCAATACCAAAACATCTGGCCATCCAGGCCGTTTCGGTAAATGCGTTCCGGCGCGAGGAAATGCGGCAGGAAAAACATCAGCGTGTCCGTGAAGCTGGAGATGGTGCCGAAAATCCATTTCACCGCCGCCAGCGTTACCAGCGCCGGCAACGAAACCGCTAGCCCGGTCAGGAAACTCCGCCGCCACCGTGCAAAAAATGATTTTCTCACGCGCCGAGTTTAGCCGCCCGGGAAAGTTGCGCGAGTGAAAATCGTTTTCCCAGCCGGCGCACCAGCCGATTTTCCTCGCGTTTCATCTTGCGCCGCAGATGCGGCTTCAAATCGTCATGGCCGACCAGATGTAAAACGCCGTGGACGATGTAACGGATAATTTCCGCCTGCCAGCTTGATTTGAATTCCTTCGCTTGCGCCAGTGCCACGTCCACGCAAATAAACAGCTCGCCGTGAATTTCCACTTCGCCCTTCGCCCTTCGCCCTTCGCAATTCCGATGGTCAAACGTGATGACATCCGTCGGGCCTTCGTGCTGAAGAAAGGTTTCATTGACCAGCGCCATTTCCCGCGCGCCGACCATATTGATGCCCAGTTCAGCCTTCGTGATTTGCAATTCCGCGAGCAGCGCCTCGGCAATTTCCTTGAGCCGGCGCGAATTGATTTTTTTCGTCCGCTGGCGGTTGCAAATCAAAATCGTTGAATTGTTGAACCGTTGAACCGTTGAACCGACGCGCGGCATTGACGATTCGGCGATTCTGCGATTTAACGATTTAACTTTCATTCCGCCTTCGCCTTGCCGCGATGCTCCTCGTAGGCCGCGATGATGCGCTGCACGAGCGGATGCCGCACCACGTCGCGCTTGGAAAATTCGACGACCGCGATTCCATCAATGTTTTTCAATGCACGATGCGCTTCAAGCAGCCCGGAATGTTTGTGCGCCGGCAGATCAATCTGCGTTTCGTCGCCGGTTATGACCGCCTTCGAGCCGTGGCCGAGCCGCGTCAGAAACATCAGCATCTGCTCTGTCGTGGAATTCTGCGCCTCGTCCAAAATAATGAACGCGCCGTTTAAAGTGCGCCCGCGCATGTATGCCAGCGGCGCGATTTCAATTGTCGCGCGTTCCATGTGCTTGGCGATTTCCTCGGCCGGCAGCATGTCGTGCAGCGCGTCGTGGAGTGGACGCAGATAGGGCGTGATTTTTTCCAGCAGGTCGCCGGGCAGAAACCCCAGCGCCTCGCCGGCCTCGACCGCCGGGCGCGTCAAAATGATCCGTGAAACGCTGCCTTCGCGCATCGCCGACAGCGCCATCGCCACCGCCAGAAACGTCTTGCCCGTTCCCGCCGGCCCGATGCCGAACGTGATGTCGTGCTTGCGGATGGCATCGAGATATTTTTTCTGGCCGACGGTCTTGGCGGTGACGCCCGGCTTCCGCTCGTGCGTGGTCACGCGGTCGCTCACCATGTCTTTCAAGGTCGTCGCACCTTCATGCTTTACGACTTGCAGCGCGTGCGTGAACTCGCGGTTCTTCACCGGCGATCCGGCTTTCAGCATGTTTTCAAGGGACGAAAATAATTGCTTTGCGCGTTCCACGGCTTCAGCGGTGCCAACCAGCTTGATCCAGCCTTCGCGCGCCGTGGCCTTGACGCCCAGCTCAGTTTCCAGCGCCTGCAAGTTGCGCGGCTCGTGGTTGAACAGTTGCTGCGCAAACCGCGCGTTTTCGTAATGAAGGGTTTCGGTTGCCATTGGAATTGCAAAAGTTCCTTCGATAATATCAGATTATTGAAACTGCAGATAAACGCGGCTGCCGTCGGAACGGACGCCGCCGGTCTGGTTCTCCGTCAGGAACAGCCGCGTGTCCTCCACCTTGCCGCTCTGAAGGATGTAGGCGCGCACCGCCTTGGCGCGCGCGTCCGCCAGCGCTTCGAGGTCAGCGTCGGAAATGGGAATCGAGGCCAGCAGCAGCACTTCCATCGGGTCGGCAGGCGGCGGCAGCTTGGATTGCGCGGTAACAGCGGTGGACGGGGAACTGGGCGCGTTTTCCGAGGCGGGTTTCATCTGGAGTTCCCCACCCTTTTCGGTATGTGCCGAGCGGGCGACAAGCTGGGAAACGGCGGCGGCCAAATTGGTGTTCGCCGCGATGAGCGCCGGGGTGATTTTGCCGGAGTCCTCGGCTTCGCCGAAAAGTGTCTTCACCCAAGCCGAGCGCTGGCCGGGCGTCAAAACAATCTGGCCGGGCATGGTGGTGTCGCGTTCGGCCTTGCCGAGCGACTGCCACTGGCGCGTGCGGATTTCTTTGTCCAGCGCGATGCGTTGCAGGCCGTCGCGGTCGCTGGCGGGGTCCACGCCGCCGGAAATCTCCAGTTGCAGGGCAGGGCGCGCATAAAGCGCCTTCACCATCGTGTCGAGCTTCTTCATGCTGTCGGGCGACAACTCCGCGCTGCCCGGCACGAAATCCTGATAGCCCAACTCCTCGCCGCCGCCGCCGAACATCGCGCCGAGCAGCGAGAACGGCGAGGTGGCGACCTTTTCGAGAATGTTGACGATGGCGCGCGTGACGACCTTGCCGATGCGCAACTGCGGGTCGTCCAGGCTGCCGTCCACCGGCACATCCAGGACAATTTTGCCGTCGCGGTCCTTCATGATGGCAACAGCGAGCCGCACGGGCAGGTGCGTGGCGTCCGGGCTGTTCACCTTTTCGCCAAACGTGAACTGGTCGAGCGTGATGACATTTTTTGATGTCAGCTTCTTCCCGACAATTTGATATTCGAGATCCACGTTCAACTTCCCGCGCGCGATGCGGTAGCCCGCGAACTTGCCGGCATACGGGCTGGTCGGCGTCAGGTCCACGTCCTTCACGGAAACCTTGATCTCGTTGGTCTGCGTGCCGCTGAACGGATTGATGTGGCCGGTGATGTCCGCCGGGCCGACGTTGTCCACGAGCGCGTGCAGATTGATGTCGGCGTGGTGCAATTCCTCGGAGGAAATGCCCGCGATGGTGCCGCCCGCCTGCTGCACCGCCAGATTGACGTTCGGCTTCACCGAAAGGTCGGTGAAGCGGAAGGCGGCGTTGGAAATTATGATGCTGCCGATGGAAATCTTCGGGGCCGTGGCGAGGTCAATTTCATTTGTTGCGAGCGCGGTCATTTTGGTTGCGACAACGGCCGCGTTGGTTCCCATCATCGGCGCGGCGTTTGTTTCCGCCGGATGCAGAGCGGTGAGCAGATTGATTGCCTTGTTTGTTTCGATGACGACGCGGGCGTAGGCGTTGTCCAGGGCGATTTCCTTGATGGAAACGATTTGCGGATTCAGGTTCGCGTCAATGCCGCTGAAACGGAGCGAATCCCATTTCAACAAATCCTCGCCCAGCGCGCCGTCCACGGTATGAAAATCGTCCAGCCGCGCGTCGCCACTGAAAGTAACCTGCGGCAACTGGCCTTGAGGCGTGCGCAGATGAATCGTGCCGGTGAGGCCCAGTTTGCTGTCGAGGATGAGCAGGTTGACCATCGGTTCGAGATACGGGTCAAGCGTGCCGAGATCGAGATTGGTGAGCGCGAGGGCGATGTCGGCGGTCGGCGGCGAGAACGACGCGGCGACTTCGGTGTTGATGGTGCCGTTGGTGTTCCAGCGCAACGAGAGCGCGGCGGTCGTGTTCGTCGTGGGGACATTGGAAATATTTTTCGCGGAGAGCGCGATGTCGGTCAGGTCAAGCTTCGCCGGGCGCGCGTTGACAAAGTCTTCAAGGTGCAGGGCGCAATTCGACACATCCACGTCGTGAATCGTGCCGCGCCACTGGTTCGTGCTTTCGAGCAGCATAGTGACGGCATTGGTGACGGAGCGTAGGAGAAACAAAATGCCGCCGGGCGCATTGGCCGTGGTGTCGGTGGGCTTGGACATTTCAACCACGTTGAAGGGCTGGTCCTTGCCGCGCTCCAGAAAAAGATTTGCGCCCCGGGCAAAAACCGAGCCGACCTCGGCCTGGCGCGCTTCCAGGTCCACGCTGACGCCGTTCATGCCGGCAAGGGCCAGGTCAACGATGTTGTTGCTGTCGCCGGGCGCGCCGAGCTTGAAATCGCGCAGCGCGAACGACGTGTTCGTGACGGCCATGACGTGGTTGGTCGGATCAAATTCAAAACGATATTCCGCGTGGGCGCCGATGGAGCCGCCGCGGATTTCAAACCGCACGAAATCCTGATACAGCGCGTCGTATTTGTTCAGCGAGATTTTGTCCAGCGACAGTTCGCCCTGCGAGCGGAGCGGGTCGAGGTAAAAATAGCCGCTCCACGCGAAGTTTTCGCCCGCGTCCGTCGTGCCGGCAAAGGCGTAGGGATTTTTATTGTCCGGGTCGGTGCGGAAGTTTTCGAGCGTCACGTCCAGCGGTCCGATGATGCGTGTGAATGGCGTGCGCGTGGTCAGATCCGAGAACGCCGCTTCCGCGCCGCCGATGTGCAGCCGGTCAATGTGCAGCACGAGCGGCTTGGATTCGGTTTTCGCCGGGGCGGTGTTCGTCGAAAATTTGGCGATGATGTCGGAGAAATTAAACGTGCCGTCCTGGTTCATCACCGCGCGGACGAACGGTTTGGTTGTGCTGATTTCCTTGAACACCCACGCCTTGCCGAAAAACGACGAGAGCTGGAAGTTCACATAAACTTCGTCCCACGAAACGAACGGCTGGCCGTCCTTGTCCTTGATGAGCAGGCCGTCCACCGTGGCCGAGAGCGCGAACGGATTCAGTTTTACTTTTTGAATCGAAACTTCGCGGTCAAGCTGCTTGGTAAGTTGACTGGCCGCGACGTTGCGGATGATGGGCGGCAGGATGAGAAAGCCGGCGATGCCGTAAAACGCCACGAGGCCCAGGAGCCAGACGATGATTTTGCGCCGGCGCGGCGAAAGGGAATTCCAGATGGGCGGCTTCATAAATCCATTGCCGTGATTTTTGGCGCAAAATCAGCGCGCGTCAACGGTTTCTTCCGCCGCCGAAACGCCGGCGTCAAATCGCGAAGTCGGAATACTCCGGCTTCACGGCTTCGGTCGGCGGCGCGAGCATCCCGGCCCCGACTGTCAGGTTCGTGCCCTGCTCGATCAAAATGAACGAGCCGGTCAGCCGGTTGGACTGGTAGCCGTCGAACACCAGCGGCTTGGCGGTCTTGAGCCGGATGCCGCCGATGTCGTTCATCGCCAGCGTGCCGGGCGCGTCCACGGCTTCGAGCGTGTCGAAGTTGATTTTGTTTTCCACCGCGGTGACGACGGCCTGCACGGTCTGCGTGGTGTGCTTGAGGAAATATTTTTTCCCCGTCTGCAACGGCCGCTGGTTCATCCAGCAGACGCGCGCCGAAAGTTCCGCGCTGCGGCCCGGCAGATTTTCCAAGCCGACAATCATGTCGCCGCGGCTGATGTCAATGTCATGCTCCAGGCAGAGCGTGGCCGATTGCGGACAGAACGCCTCGGCGAGCGAGCCGTCGCAAGTCCAAATGTCCTTGACGGTCGTCTTGATGCCGGCGGGCAGCACGACAACCTGCTGGCCTTTGCGCACGATGCCGCTGGCGATCTGGCCGCTCAAGCCGCGAAAATCGTGCAGCGATTTGTCGGTGGGATTGTTCGGGCGGTTGACCCATTGCACTGGAAAGCGGAACGTGCCGAAATTCCAGTCGCTCGCGATGTGGACGGTTTCGAGATGATGCAGCAGGCAGGGCCCGCCATACCACGGCGTATGCTTGGAAGTGTCCACCACGTTGTCGCCGTTGAGCGCGCTGATGGGAATGAACTTCACGTCGTGAAACCCGCCGATGCGCGGCAGAAAACCCTCGATCTCGTCGCGGATTTCTTGAAAGCGCTCTTCTTTCCAGTCCACGAGATCCATTTTGTTGATGGCAAAAACCATGTGCGGGATGCCGAGCAACGCGGCGATGTAAGTGTGCCGGCGCGTCTGCTCGATGACGCCAAGCCGCGCGTCCACGAGGACGATGGAAAGGTTGGCCGAGCTGGCACCGGTGACCATGTTGCGGGTGTATTGCACATGACCGGGCGTGTCAGCTAC
>CAZIFP010000158.1:0-7110 GCA_964538105.1 uncultured Bifidobacteriaceae bacterium | reverse complement strand
TTGCCCTGCCGCTTCTCCATTTTTTCCAAATCCGACGGCGAATAGATTGAGATGCGGTCGCCCACGGACAAATTCAAATTCTCGGCGAACTGGCTGCCGACCACCAGGCCGCGCCCGCTCAAATCAAACTTGCCCGCGATGATGCTTTGCGGCAGAACGCTCACGGAACTTTCGCGCGCCGGATCCACGCCGCGCACCCACGGCGCGCCGGTGAGCTTGGACTGGCCCTTGGGCGGCTGCGTGACCACCAGCACCTGGCCCAGCACGAACGGCGCGACGCCCCGGACATTTTTGTTCGACGCGACGAGCTGCATCACCGGCGCATAATTTTCCATGGGCTTGTTATTCGCGAAGACCTTTAGGTGCGCGTTGAAGCCGAGGATTTTTTCGCGCAGGTCGTGGTCGAACCCGCTCATGACGCTGATGACGATCATCAGCACGGCCACGCCGAGCGCGACGCCGAGGATGGAGATGAGCGTGATGATGGAGACAAACGTCCGTTTGGGCCGCAGATAACGCAGCGCCAGCAGCAGTTCAAACGGAAGTTTCGACATGAGCGGAAAGGCTAAAGGCGCGGTGCCGGTGTGGCAATTTTAATTGCGTGGCGCGAACCGGACTTGGGGCGAAGTGCGTGGATTCCACGCCAAGTTGCGTGAAGCTCACGCTTTTCCGTCCGGCAGGATTTCGATTTCCCTTTGTTTTCGAGAATAAATCGCGCGGCATGAGAAGTGCGATGATATGCTTCAGTAATCGCGGAAAGGGAAAATCATGAAAAAATATCTGGCTCAAATTCTGTTGCTGCTGGCCGTCGGCGGCGCTCGCGGGCAAGGCTTCGTTTATGACCAGCAAGTCAGCAATCTAAACCCACCGGGAGGATTTAATAACATTCTACCAGATCCTTCTGGTCAATCCTTCATTCCAACACTTACTTCGGTTGGATTTATTCAATTATATTTATCCGATGGGAGCCCAACTCACGCAGGGGCGTTAATGTATGTGAATTTGTGGTCTGGTTCCCTAACTAGCGGAACGCTTATTGGGCAGACTGCTACAACCTCTTTGCCCGGCGTTTTTTGGGGATCCGCAAATTTTCTATTTTCAACTCCGCCAGCTTTGACACCTGGAACGACTTACTACTTCCAACCCGTCATTCAATCTGGAGACGCTTTTGATGTCGGAATACTTCCAGGATTTCTTTACGCGAATGGAACAGCTTTTTTCCAAGGAACGGCTCAACCGGGTTCTGATTTGTGGTTCCGCGAGGGAATAGTCGTCCCTGAACCGTCGTCAGTGCTGCTTGCTTTGGCTGGCTTCGTCGGATTTTATTTTGTCCGCAATCGGATTCCCCTTCGCTGACGGCGCGGCCAGAGGCCGTGGTGAAAATCAAATTGGGCGATGAGGACATTACCACCGTCGCCCGCGGCGTTTTGTGAGGGATGCAATGCCCATTATCTGCCGCAACATTGCATCCAATGATGCCCTCTCCGTTTACTTAGACTTGCGGCAAATTATTTTCACGGTTTGGTTGTTGCCGCCGGGGTCGGGGCCGGCGTGGGTGGCGGGACGGGCGCGGCGGCTTGGTGCGGGCCGCGCAGGATGGCGTCGCGCCGGGCAAAAGCCGCGCTCCAGTCGCCTTCAATGCCCAGTTTTCCGGCCTCCTCCAATTCATCATAAGAAGATTCCGGCTGGCCGGGCTGAGTCTGGGCGATGTGCGGGCCGCGAATATGATCCATGAAATAAATGCCGCTACCGGGGCCGTAGCCCTGTTTGACGGTCACGTCGCGCAGCAGATATCCCATTTTTCTGTTCCATTGATATTTGTCGCGGTCGTCGCGGCCCGGCTTCGGCGGTTTTTTTTGCTGCCACTTTTCGTAAATATCCCTGATGTGCAGGATGGGCCGCCAGTGGCGGCGCGTGGGCGAAGTGTAATCCCCGCCGTAGTGGAAGTTGTGGACGCAGGGCGGCAGTTCAAGCTGAAGTGAATTGATTTCCAGCGCCGTCAGGCAGGTGGCAATGAAGTATTCGCCCGGCGTATTTTCCCGGTAGGGAAAGGCGAGAACGGAGTCATTGTAGGCGAAGACAAATGCCCGGCCTTGGCCGCACGGCACCGAGATGATGGCATGGCCGTAAAAGAGGTCGAGAAAGAGGCTCAAATCCTCGCCGATGTGGTTGGGCACGCGCGAGCAGAACCGCTGGATGACGTGGTCGGCGAACACCAGCCGCCGCCCGGAGAGCCGGATTTCTGGAAAGAAATCCGCGCCGGCATAAAAGCGAAAGCGGTGGCTGCAGCCGCGCCCGCCGGTCTCGGTGATTTGCTGGACGATGGCGACCTTGAAGACCAGGTCGGGGTCGGGCAAATCAAAGAGGCGCAACTGGTCGGTGCGCTTGCGATTGACGGTGCCGCAAAAAATCATGGCGCAATTGCGCAGGACGGTCTTGTGGAATCCGTCCGCGCGCCGGTCCACGCGCGCGATGCGGTCGGGCAGCGCACCGTAGAATTCGTAATTCAACGCCCGCAGCAACAGCGGCAACTGTTCGGTGTGCGGATAAAGAGTAACCCGCCCGCGCCGTTCCTGGACCACCTCAAAATTCTCCCGGTAGATGGATAGGAACGGCGCGTGTTTGGGCACCGGCGTGGGCACATGGCTCAATGCAATTTCAGGATGCCGCGCCATGATGCCGGTTATTTCGCCGCCGTTGCCACTGTCGGCGGCAGGACGGGCGTTTCTTGGGTGGCGGCAGGTTTGGCCAGGCGAACCGCTCTTTTTAGATTGCCGCCCCTGATTTGCTCGAATTGGGAGCTTTGACGGCCAAAATAGCTGCGCATTCCGCCGCGTATGCGGACATTGAGCTGGGTCAATTTCTTCCCCGTCTGCCTCCGGGCCACTATCAATTCATCCAATTCCGGCTCCATGCCGGCAATTTTTTTCGTCAGCTGATCGAACTCGGTCTGGATCTTTTCGAAATCCTCGAACCTGACATCGTTCAACTGGAATTTGCGGTTGGCCTTCCACACCTTCGCAATGTTGGCCGCCTGCTGTTTGATGCCTCCGAACGAGTAGATATTTTCAATGATTCCGTTATTTTTCATGGTGTTGTTTCAGTTTGTTTTTGTTGTTTCGTTGTTTTACGGCTTCGGGGTTGCGGGCGTCGCCGCCGGCTCCGGCTCCGGCGGGGTGACGGGCGTTCCTTCGGTGGCCGCAGACTTCCTGTTCCTATGAACCCAGATGGATGCGCTCCCCACGATGCCATCCGATTTTACGGCAGCAGGCTTGCCGGCCTTGCGAACCGCCCTGGGAGGCTGCTGAACCTTAATGCGCGCGGCTTCGGGACTTTGGGGACCGAAATATCCGCGCATTCCGCTGCGGGCGCGGGCATTCAGCAGCGCCAGCCGGGCCGTCAGTTCATTCTGGGCGCTTTTCAGCGCGTTCAATTCGCGCTCCCGATCCTCGATTCTGTTCATCAGCTCATCCAACTCGTGAGACGCTTTTTCAAAGTCTTCAAACCCGGTGTCCTGCAACTGGAACCCGCGGTTGGCCTGCCATATATCCAAGATGATGTGCGCACTCTTTTTTATTGCCATCCGGTCGTAACCTTTGACGGGTTCAGCCTTGCCATTCTTGTGTTTTCCATTCGTGTGTTTTTTCATGATGTCATTTTGGTTTCAGTTTTGTTTCTTCATGGTTTCGGTGTCGCCGTAGGTGCCGGCGGGGTGGATGTCGTGACCGACGTGGGTGGCGGAACGGGCGGGACGGGCGCGTCGGCGGCGCTGTGCTTGGGCGGGAATTTGCCGAGACGGAAATCGGCGCGCACTTCCGCGTTCGCCGGGTCGGTTTCCGGCCATTGGATGTTCGCCGCGTGCTGCACGGTCTGCAGGTTGGCATACAGCGTTTCCGCGCTGGCGTTGCGCACGCTGGTGGAGCCGACGCTGGCGCCCTTGGCATTTTCCAGCAGGGTTTTGTCACCTTCGATGCTGGTGATGATGTTGTCGAGCGCAGTAGTTTCGGCCGCCGTCCAGCCCTGGCCGGCTATGGCATCGGCATTGGCCGGCAATTGGATGGACGCAAGAATGGTGCGCCCGCGCGCGAGCTGCGACTGGAGGTCGTTGGGCGTGTTGACGCCGACGAAGAACTCCTGGGACAGTTGCACGGCCTGACCCTTGAAGGCGAGCTTGGCGGTTTCCTTGGCCAGATGAACCAGATGCTGGAAGCTGTGGATCTCGTCCAGTTGCGCCTGCGAGAGGATGCCGACGTTGCCGCGCTGCTGTTTCTGGCCGGTGACCTGTTGCTTGACGGTGGCCAGCAGGGCGACTGCGCCGGTGAGAAACCCCGTCTTGAAGCGGGCCGCGAGTTCGGGATGGGCGGTGGCCGCATCAAGGATGAGTTTGCCCTCGCCCACGAGGACGGGCAGCGGGAAGTGAACGGTTGATTTATTATTGCTCATTATCTTGTTTGTTTTGCGTTTTTTTTGATGGTTTAACGGAAGAAATGGCTGGTAGGGCGGTCAGTCCCCTGACCGCCGGGCGTCGGTTGATAATGGTGGCTGTCTGCAAAGACAGGCGCGCACGGAGTGACGCGCCCTACCACCAATTTCGCATTGAAATCCCTAAATTGGCCAATATAAGCCGCTTCGGAGGCGTTCGACGCGTCCAAACGGCCGGGGGAACACCCCAAAACTCCGGGGGAAAGGGCCAAATGCGCGGGGGAGCCCGCCAATTGTTCGGGGGAACCCGCTAATTGTGCCGGGGAACCGGATAATTGCCCGGGGGAACACGATAAATCTCCGGGGGAATTGGGTAATTGCCCGGGGGAAAGCGTCCGGTGACCGGGGGAACGGGATAATTGCCCCGCGGAACGCGCTAATTGCCCGGGGGAAAGCACCCGGTGTGCGGGGGAAATGGCGCGGTGTCCGGGGGAACAGGCCGCGTGCCGGGGATTCAAACTGCGCGGCGGACGGCCTGAAATTCCCGGCGGCAGGCACAAACCTTCGGCGTGAGGGAAGTGAAAGAGTGACCGCAGATTTCCGCTTCGATGTGCAACCGACCCCGAATGTGATTTCGGTTTCATGCCCGCGCGCCCGGGGATTGCTTCAACGGGCTGGTGCGAACAGGATGATAAAAACAGAAACCGGCTCCGGCGGCTGGTCGTGGATTGTAATTCTATCAACCTTTCTTGCCGTGGCAAAAGCGGGCCGTTTCGGGCCGGGGAGATTTATTTCTTGTCCGCAAACGGATTTCCCTTCGGCACTGACGTAGGAATCGCCGGCAAGAAGAGCAGGCTGACGAACAGGTAAATCCAGCCGAGGATAAAATGCGCGCCGAAAATGAACCCGAACTGCACCATGGTCACTTCGTCGAAATCGTAAAGCATAATGCCCGCCGCCATCAGCAGCGCGCCCGGCAGCAGCGCCGCGCCGGCCAGCCGCCAGCTCTGGCGGAAATTCAAATCGCGGTTCACGAAAAACCCGAGCATCCAGACCGGCAGAAAATAAATCGTCGCCAGCAGCCACCAGCTCGCCAACAATCCGCCGGCGGTCAGCACGGCGGCGGCGAACAAAACCTCCGCCTTCCACGCGCCCCAGAGCGGCTCCAGCTCCTTGCGGTTAAACGGCAGCGGGTCGGTGGCGGGATACGGAATCTCGGTGTAGCCGAGCAGAGAGTCGCACCAGACGGTGTCCTGCCCGAACTCGATTTGCACGTCGGCGGTGGAATTAATTTTGTCGTCGTGATCCAAGTCCACGTCGAACGCGAGAAACCGGCCTTCGGCGAGCAGCACGGGTTCATCGCCGCGCCAGTCGAGTTTCTCGGAACGGATCTGGCCGGTGTCCGGCAGGTTTTTGATCGCGTCACGGACGACGGGGCAAACGCTGTCGTCGAGAAACCAGACGACCGACGCGGCGGCGAGCAGCGCGACGAGAAATTGCGCGAGCAGCAGATTGGCCAGCCGCGCATGGGCGAACGCCGCCACGCCACGCGGCGTGAACGGTTCCCAGGCGATAGGTGGTTTCTCATCCGCATTCATCGGAATCAGTCTAAAGAAAAATGCCGCACAGATAAATGAATCTGTGCGGCGGGTCGGGTTGGCAAAAAAATCAGGGCGCGGGCTCGGCCGGCGGCGGCGTCTGCCCGGCTTGCGGCGGCACCACGACGACCGGCACGGGATAGCGGATCTTCATCACGTCGTCCACGAGCACTTCGATGAAATACGTTCCAGCGGTCTTGAACTCAAGCTGATTGAAAACCATGACGTTGGTGGAGTGCATGGCCGGGTCGCGCAGCTCGAACTTCAGGTCGGCCTTGCGCAGCACGGTCGTCTGGTCTGGCGCGATGACGCGGACATTTTCCGTGAACTGGCCGATGCCGGCGGTCCAGCGGTTGAAGACGCACAGCCGCCCGGCGACGATGGGCAGTTGCTGGACGCGGATGAGATTGATGACGCCGACGATGAAAAAGTTGCCGTTGGCTTCCTGGCGGACTTCCTCGCACAACAGCGAGGATTGCAGGTCGGGGAGAATTCGGGTGGCTTGCATTTAGTTTTTAGTTGGTAGTTATATTTTAGTTGAGGGAAATTTCCGCCGCGCGAACCGTGTTTTGCATCAGCATCGCAATGGTCATCGGACCGACGCCGCCGGGATTCGGCGTGATTTTGCCGGCAATCAGCTGCACGTTCGCATAATCCACGTCGCCGACGAGCTTCGTGCCGGTCTTCGACGTGGCGTCGGGAATGCGGTTCACGCCCACGTCCATGATGGCGGCTCCGGGCTTGACCATGTTGGCCTTTACAAATTCAGGCACGCCCATCGCCGCGATCAAAATATCTGCACGCCGGCAATGCGCCGCGATGTCGCGCGTGGCCGAATGACAGATCGTCACCGTGGCGTTCGCGCCCTGCCCTTTCTGGCAAAGCATCGCGGCCATCGGCTTGCCAACAATGTTGCCGCGACCGAGAATCACCACTTCCGCGCCGGCGGTCTTCACGCCCGAACGCGCAAGCAATTCCATGACGCCCGCCGGTGTGCAGGGACGAAAACCCGTCGCGTCGCCGAGCATCAGCTTGCCGACGTTCACGGGATGAAAACCGTCCACGTCTTTTGTTGGCAGGACGGTGGAAA
>CAZIFP010000157.1:0-7116 GCA_964538105.1 uncultured Bifidobacteriaceae bacterium | reverse complement strand
AGCTGTCCGTGCCGAACAGCACCGAGTCCACGTCGTCCTTGAATTTTTCCAGCATCGTCGAGCGCGGCGTGCCGGTGCCCTGCACGAACAGCTCCAGCTTCAGCTTGGCGAAGAACGGCTGCATCCGCTCGGCGACTTCCTGCATGAGCTTGTAGCTGGTGAACAGCACGAAGGCCTTGCCGTGTGTCTGCTTCACGAAATGCTCGATCCAATGTTCCAGCGCCTCGGCGTAGCCGGTTTCGCGCGGGTCGGGCATTTTTTTGGCGACGAACAATTTCATCTGCCGCTCGTAGTCAAATGGCGTGCCGACCTGCAACTGCGTGGCGGATTCGCAGCCGACGCGCCGGGAGAAATAGTTCAATCCGCTTTGTTTGCTGACAGATTTCGCTCGGGAATTTGAAATTTCAGATTTGAGATTGGCCGAAGTCGCCAGTGTTGCGCTGGTCATGATGACGCTCGTGTCCGTTTCAAACAGCCGCTGTCGCAGGAATTCCGCCACGTCCACCGGCGCGGCGTTCAGCGAAAGGTTCCGCTGCGACTTGCCGCCACGTTCGACCCAGTAAACATGATCATCCGCCTGCTGGCTCAAAAACTCCGCGACCTCGACTTTCAGTTCACCGAGACGCCGGTTGCATTCGATCAGTTCCTGCCCGATGTCCTTGTCGTCGCTCGTTTTGACCAGCTCGCTGACGGCTTCGCGCAATCTTTGAATCGGCAGCGTGACATTGTCTTTGACGATTTCGGCACGACGGATGCGCAGTTCCTTCCATTCGCGCCGCCGGGCGGAAGAATTTTCGCCGCCGGAAAATTTTGGCATGGCCGTCGCCTGAATTTCCTCGCACGCCGACTCGACGTTTTCAAAAAACTTATCCGACTCGCTCAAAATTTCCGCAACCAGCTTCACCGCCTTGCCCTGGCGCAACGAGGCGAGCAGACCTTTTTCCGTGCGCGGATTCCACAGCCGGTTGAGCGAATACCGCATCTGCCCGCTCGACACACTCAAGCCGATGTGCCGCGACGCCACGCTTTCCATCGTGTGCGCCTCGTCGAAAATCACGAAGTCGTTCTTGAACAAAATGCCGCCTTCCATTTCCTCGTCCACGCCACCGAGCAGTGTGAAAAACAGCGTGTGATTCAAAATCACCACGTCGGCGGACAAGATGCGGTTCCGCACACGCTGAAAAAAACAGACGTCGTGATCTTTGCTAAAATCGGACTGGTGTCCGCAGGTTTTCGGCGAGCACAGCCCGCGCTCGGAACAGACCTGCGCCCAGACTTTCGGGTCAGGTTCGATCGAAAAATCCGACAGGCTGCCGTCCTTGGTTTCCTTCGACCATTCGTAAATGCGCTGCAATTCCTCGGCCTCGGACGATGTGAAAAGATTTCCCGATTGCTGCATCGCTTTTTGCAGCCGGCGCGTGCAGAGATAATTGGCGCGGCCTTTCAGCATCGAGTAGCTGAACTTCACCGGCTCCGGTAGCGAACCGAGCACGGCAGCAAGCATCGGCAGATCCTTTTCCGTGAGCTGCTCCTGCAAATTAATCGTGTGCGTGGAGACGACGGCTTTTTTCTTCTGCGCGACGGCGAATAAAATCGCCGGCACCAAATATGCCAGCGATTTGCCGACGCCGGTGCCAGCCTCGACCGCGAGATGTTCGCGGTTCTGCAACGCGTGCGCCACGGCCACGGCCATTTCCTGCTGCTGCGGCCGGAACTCAAAATTACTCGCCTTGGAAAGAATCCCGATCGGCGAGAAAATTTCTTCCACTTGGGAAACCAAGTCGGCGCCCGTCCCGGCGGGCTGATGTTCGATGGAAGAAATCATTGGCGATTACCTTGACGCCTGGCGGAAAATTTGCACACGAAAAGTTGGCTTTGGTTTAGAAACATTTCACTGCACCGGCATCGGCGCGCCGATTTTTATGTAGGCCACCTCGGCGGCCCCGGCCTCGGTGTTAATGATGAAACTGAATGCGCGGTCATGATCCAGCAGGGCGGTGGTCTTCGCCACGCCAAAATCGTCGCGGTAATATCTGAAACTGTAAGCGCCGGGCCGGGCGTCGCGCGCGATGTCCATCTTTTTGTAGCCTTTCTGCCAGGACGGCAACTGCACGTTCAGCATGAAGGCGATGAAATCCCGGCCCGGTTTGGATTTGTCACGCATGATGCCGATCCGGTCCGGCGAGCCGTCCGACCAGATGCCTTCGATGGGATCCAGGGTTGCCGAATTTTTTTGGAGATAGATCAGGAAATCATTTTCCGAAATGGAAACCGTTTCCCATTTGTCAGCATAGCGCAGCAGGTTGGCCTCGACACGATAATGCGCGCTTTCAAAATCCGGCTGTTTGAGGGAAGTCAGCTCCACCACGTCCGCGCCTTTTTCGTGCGCCGTGTCCATGAGCGTTTTCATGACGCCTTTGAGGGATCCACCAAACATGGTCAGTTGCGTGTCGCCGATGGCAAACTCGCCGATCAACATGCAGGGTCGGGGAATCCGCATGTCTTCGTTGTAAATCGGGATGGGATAATCCGCCGGTTTGGCCGGCCCGGCGGCCGTGTTCGGCTTGTAGGTCTTGGTTGTGCTGCAGCCGGCGAGCAGGAAAATCAACGGGACAATGAGCGCCAGTTTTTTCATGAAATCGGGAAAATCGTCACGCCGTCGCCAGATTGTCTTCCAAAACTTTTGAGTGCGCGGAATTTTCCGCAGCTTCGGCGGCTGGCGCGTTTTCCAGAATTTTGATCGGCTCGTAAAACGTGTTCCGCTGCACCGGCGTCCGGCCGGCTTCGCGGATGGCTTTGAGCATGGCGGCCTCAGTCTGCAATTGCGGCGAGGTCGCACCGGCCATGTGGAAGATGTGTTCCTCGATGATGGTGCCGTGCAAATCGTCCGCGCCGTAGCTCAACGCGACCTGTGCGAGCTTCAGGCCGAGGCCGACCCAATACGCGGTGATGTGTGGAAAATTGTCGAGGTAGATGCGGCTGACGGCGATGGTGCGGAGCGAATCGAATCCCGTCGGCGGATATTTCACCGGGATGTCGTTGTCTTCCGGCTGATACGCGAGCGGCACGAAGCCGGTGAAGCCGCGCGTCTCGTCCTGCAACGCGCGGAGCTGGCGCAGATGATCCACGCGGTCGGCGAGACTCTCGACGTGACCGTAAAGCATCGTGCAGGTGCTGCGCTGGCCGAGCTTGTGCCAGGTGCGGTGAACGTCCAGATATTCCACGGCGGATTCTTTGCCCTTGGCGATTTGCGAGCGGATTTCTTTTCGGAAAATTTCCGCGCCGCCACCGGTGAGCGACGCGAGGCCGGCGTCCTTCAATTCAATCAACGTCTGCTCGACGGATTTTTTCGCGAGCCACGCGAGGTGTAAAATTTCAATCGCGGTGAAACATTTTAATTGCAGCCGCGAATCCAGCGCCTTCAAAGCCTTCAGCATGTCAGTGTAATAGCTGAACGGCAGCGACGGGTGCAGTCCGCCGACTATGTGCAGCTCCGTGATGCCGAGCTTCAACGCCTCTCGCGCCTTCTGGACGATCTCCTCGACGGAGAACTGGAATCCATCGGCGTCGCGCTTCTTCTTCGCGAACGAGCAGAACTGGCAGGACAGGATGCAGTAGTTCGAGTAGTTGATGTAGCGGTTGATGATGTAGCTGGCGCGATCGTTGCCGGTTATTTTCTGCCGCGCGAAGTCGGCGATGGCGCCGAGCGCGTTCAGGTCTTTCGATTCAAACAACCGGAGCGCGTCGGCCTCGGAAATGCGTTCGCCCGCGACGACCTTGTCGTAGATGTCGCGCAACTCGCTGTGTTGGATGAAAAAATTCACACGCTAGATTTAACAGAAATCGCGCGTTTGGCAAATTTGAGTTTGCGCTCACGAATTGAACGCCCCGAACAATGCGCGCATCTCCTCGTCCACCTGTGCCGGATCGGTAAGCGTCTGTGTGATTTCCTCGCGCAGCAGTTGCCGGTAACGTTTCCGCAGCCGATGAATGGCCACGCGCACGGCACCTTCTTCAAGGCCCAAAGCCTTCGCCGTTTCGCGTTGGGCCGATTCACCGTTGCCGGTTGTGAGAAAAACTTTCAACTGCTCGAATAATTTTGCTTTGCCGTCGGCGGCGCATTCCTTTTGCAAACGCTCAATGACTTTCGCCAGCAAGGCCAGCGCCCATTCGCGGTCGAACGCCTGGTCGGGACCCGGCTCGTTCGTGGCGGCGACTTGAAATTTGGTGTCCGCCATCTGCCAGTCGAGCGACAACGGCGTGACACCGCCGCCGCGTTTCTGGGCCTGTGATTTGTCCCATTCGTTCGCGAGGAAATGTTTCAGCGCCGCCAGCAGAAAGGCGCGGAACTTTCCCTTTTCGCCGGCCAGGTTCGCGAGAAAGTTTTTCTCCAGCAGCCGCGTGAAAAATGCCTGCGTCAAATCCTCCGCGTCCTTCTTGGTGTGACCGCGCCGGCGGACGTAGGCGTAAAGCGGAAACCAGTAGGTCCGGCACAATTCCTCCAGCGCGGCGTCCGACTGCGGCGTGTGCCGCCGGCCCGCCGCGAGCACGACCGTCCAGTGCGTCGTGGCGAAGATGTCGCCCGGCGCGGACGAGGCCGGCGTGGAATGTTCGGATGTCAAAGCAAGGTCATGTTAACCACGGATATCGCCGGGGAACACGGAATTTCCCGGAACGGAACCGGTCGTCAGCCCGACAACCCCGGTCGTTTGTTAAACGACCTCGGTCGAACGACATCTCCGGCAGGTCGTTTGCCTGGCGACCCCGGTAGATTGCCATCTCCGGAGGGTATTTTGCGAAACGACCCCGGTAGATTGTGAAACGACCGGGGAATTCTGGCATCTCCGGCAGGTATTTTAGCAAAATACCTGACTGTTTGTTCCTGCAACCGGGGTCGTTTGGCTCCTGAACCTCCATTTTTAACGATTTTTGTCGGTTTTTCGCCATTTTCCCCCGTTTTATCTGTCCTTCACCTTGAACGTCAGCAAATAGGGGATGGCCGGATGATTCTGCGTATCCTGAAAGCCGTGAAACTTCTGGCTGTTGATCCACCAGCCATAGCTTTTGCCCGGCTCCAGCTTCACTTTCATCACGCAGGTTTTATGGTCGGCTTCGTAATGCGGCTTGGCCAGCGATTCCGGATCGGAATTCTGCCAGGCCGAACTCCAGCTCCATGACTGGTCGGTCATTTCCTTGCTGAACGTGATTTTGACCTCGTATTCGCCGGGCGGAACATCCTTGCTGCCGGCTTCGGGAACGGTTTTGACGACGACCGGCGCGAAGGAATCAATGTCCTGCGCGCGACCGGTCGGCGTGGTTAAACCGCACAGCGCACTGGCGGGCAGTGGCGTGCCACATTGCGGACATTTGTTTCCGTCAAGCATGGGCTGGTTCATTTTTACCTTATCCATACCCACTTCAGAAGCAAAACCGGCGGAATGTTACCGAAAAAATTACTTTAGCTTGAAGCCGCCTTGAAAAATCACTTCCGCCGCCACGACCACGAGAAACACCGCGCCGACGAGCGCGTTCAGCCGGAAGAAGGCGAGGTTGATCCAGTTCAAGCTGCGACGGCGGGCGATCCAGTGTTCCAGCACGAGGCAAACGACGATGATGAGCCAGCCGATGAGATATGCTAGGCGGAACCGGCACAATACACCAAAGCCGAACAGCAGCCCGCACATGACCATGTGCGCCAGGAACGCTGCCTTCAAGGCGTTCTGCGGTCCCCACGCCACGACCAGCGATCGCAGTCCTTGCGACTTGTCGAACTCATAATCTTGCAGCGCGTAAATGATGTCGAAGCCGACCAGCCACAAAATCACGGCGAATGCGAGCGTGGTCATCTGCAAAATTTCTACAGCGGAAACGTTCGCGCCTTTGACCGCCAGCCACGCGCCGACCGGTGCAAGCGCAAGCGCGAGGCCGAGAAAAACGTGCGTGTAATCCGTGAACCGTTTGGTCAGCGAATAAAAACAAACCAGCACCAGCGCCACCGGCGAGAGGTAAAAGCAAAGCGGATTCAGAAAATAGCCCGCCACAACCAAACCAGCGGCTGAAATCACGCAAAGCAAAATGGCGCTCGCCAAAGGAATTTGTCCGCTTGGCAAATGGCGGTTGGCCGTGCGCGGATTGAGCGCATCAAATTTGCGGTCAACGATGCGGTTGAACGCCATCGCGCACGTCCGCGCGCAAACCATCGCGGCGAGAATCAGCCCGAAAGTTTTCCAGCCCGGCCAGCCGCGATTTTCGCGCGCCGCCACCAGCATCGCCGCCAGCGCGAACGGCAGCGCGAAAACCGTGTGCGAGAAACGCACGAACGAACCCCATTTTTGAATTACTGAAATCATCAATACTTACCGCAGAGACGCCGAGGCGCAGAGTTTTCTTCCTTCTGCATCTCCGCGTCTCTGTGGTTATTTTTATTCTTTTTCCTCCGCCCAGCGCGGCGCGAGCTGGTTCGGAATGCCGATGTGATCCAGCACGCGCGCGACGACGGTGTCCACGATTTGCACCACGGATTCCGCGCCGGAATAAAAACTTGGATTCGCCGGCAGAATTGTTGCGCCGGCCAGCAGCAGCAGTTCCATGTTTTTGACGTGGATCAAACTCAACGGCGTTTCGCGCGGCACGAGAATCAATTTCCGCTTTTCTTTCAGCGTTACGTCCGCCGCGCGCAGCAGCACGTCCTCGCTGTAACCGTGCGCGATGCGGCCCATCGTGCCCATTGTGCAGGGGATCACCACCATCGCGTCCGGCGGATTCGAGCCGCTGGCGAACGGCGCGTTCATGCTTTTTACGTTGTGCGTCTGCGCGCCCGCCGGCAGCTTCAAGCCGGCTGGCAATTCCACCGCGATGACCTGCTGTGCGTAATTGCTCAACACGACGTGGATTTCATGTTCGCGCGGGTTCAAATTGTCGAGCAGCCGCTGCGCGTAAAGCGCGCCGGTGGCTCCGGTGATGGCAACGAGGATTTTCAACCTGACGAAATCGTAAATCGTAAATCGTAAATCGTAAATGAGGAAACAGCTTGAGTCCGCATCGGCGTTTCGCACAATTGGCGCCTGTTCAAATGCGCGGAAGGCTTGCCGCTGCCTGCTGCCAGGCACATTGCCC
>CAZIFP010000156.1:0-7120 GCA_964538105.1 uncultured Bifidobacteriaceae bacterium | reverse complement strand
TTCAATCTTGCAGGTGAGCCGGCGGATGGCCGCCTTGAGCACCGGCGCGGTGATCGGCTTTTCCTCGAGCACCAGATTGGCAACCTCGTCGTCCTTGTTGGAGACGGCGTCAATCAATTCCGCGAGCGCGGCTTTGGCGCGTTCCTGATCTGCCGGAGCAATGTCCCGGATCTCGTAATTAAGGCCTTCGTTGGCCTCGCCGGGGCCCCAATAAATTGTCTTCTGGTTGACGACATCAATCACGCCCTCAAAGCCGCCTTCGACGGGCTTGCCTTCAAACTCGCACGGACCCTGGCCCAGCGGCAGGAAGATCGGGTAGGCATACGCGCGCAGTTTCGTGCGCATGTCGTTCAACGCGTTTTCGAAATTCGCGCCGATGCGGTCCATCTTGTTCACGAACGCGATGCGCGGGACGTGATACTTGGTCGCCTGACGCCAGACGGTTTCGGATTGCGGCTGCACGCCGGCCACGCCGCAGAACACGGCGACCGCGCCGTCGAGCACGCGCATAGAGCGCTCGACCTCGGCGGTGAAATCCACGTGACCAGGCGTGTCAATGATGTTGACGCGATGCGTGATGTCCTTGAACGCCTTGTAGATCTTGTCTTCGCCGGGCTTGGCGCATTTCTGCGTCCAGAAGCAGGTGACGGCGGCGGACGTGATCGTAATGCCTCGCTCGCGTTCCTGTTCCATCCAGTCGGTCACGGTGTTGCCGTCATCCACGTCGCCGATCTTGTGGATCAGGCCGGTGTAGAAAAGAATGCGCTCGGTGGTCGTGGTCTTGCCGGCGTCAATGTGCGCGGCAATGCCGATGTTGCGCGTCCGCTCCATCGTGTATTGACGGCCCGGCGCGTTCACTGATTTTTTGTTTTGATCCATCACGGCACTCATCTTTTCAAAATCTTTATTAACCGACTAAAAACGCTCCGGCACCTTGCCGGAGCGCAAATTCAAAACCATTCTAGCACTACCAGCGGAAATGTGCGAACGCCTTGTTCGCCTGCGCCATCTTATGAACTTCGTCGCGTTTGCGAATCGCATTTCCCTGCCCCTGGTAGGCTTCCAAAATTTCCGCCGCCAGCGCCGCCTTCATCGGCGTGCCTTTGCGCGCGTCCGCGAAATCCACAATCCAGCGCAATGCCAGCGCATTCTGCCGGTCGCTCGGAATTTCCAGCGGCACCTGATACGTCGCGCCGCCGACGCGGCGGGCCTTCGTCTCGATGCGCGGCTTGGCGTTGTCCACCGCGCGCTGCAAAATTTCAATCGGGTTGCTCGCCGGATTTTTTTCCGAGATGCTGTCGAACGCGCCATAGACGATGCGTTCGGCGGTGCTTTTCTTGCCGCCCTGCATGATGGTGTTCACCAGACGCGCCACCAGCGTGCTCTGGAATTTTCCATCCTTGTTGACCGGGCGGCGGGTGGCTTGACGTCTGCGGGACATAGTTTCGTTAAAAAGTTAAATCGTTAAATCGGAAAAATTATTTCGCGGCGGCGGGCTTGGCTTCCTTCGGACGCTTCACGCCGTATTTGGAGCGGCTCACGCGGCGCTTCTCCACGCCGGCGGCGTCGAGCGTCCCACGCACGATGTGATAGCGCACACCGGGCAAATCTTTCACGCGTCCGCCGCGGATCAGCACGATGCTGTGTTCCTGCAAATTATGTCCCTCGTCAGGAATGTAGGCGATGACTTCAAAGCCGTTCGTCAGGCGCACCTTCGCCACTTTGCGCATCGCGGAGTTCGGCTTCTTGGGCGTGCGCGTCATGACCTGGATGCAGACGCCACGACGGAACGGCGAGTTCTCCAAGGCGGGTGACTTGGACTTGTAATTGACTTTGTTGCGGCCCTTGCGGACCAATTGATTGATTGTCGGCATTGCGTCTTAAATTTATTCGCCCAATATCGCGGCACCACCTGTTCCGGTCAAATGGAGCGCGGAATATATCAAACACAGTTTTCCTTGCAACATTTATTTCAAACATTTTGGGGACATCGGAACCAAAACCGCGCTGGCTCAGTTCCCGCTGGAAACAAGAAGGCGCTGGCGAAGAGGTGCCAGCGCCGGAGTAGGCTCGACTTGCTGTGAATCAGTTCTAACGCCGCCAGCAAACCGCGAACGGGCCATTTCGTCAAAGACGAACCGGAAACAAGCCAGTGACATTTTGGAAACCCAAAATCCGTCGCGATATTCTCCTTTTGCAACAAAAAAAAATTTGACACGCTCGACTCATGCCGATTCCAGTCATCAGCGTTGCGCAAATGCGCGATTGGGAACGCGCCTCCTGGGCCGCCGGCCAGACCGAGGCGGAGGTCATCCGGCGTGTCGGCCAGAAAATCGCCACGCGCGCCCACGAACTCACGCGCCCCGGCGATACGATTTTGATTCTCGCCGGCAAAGGCCACAACGGCGACGACGCCCGCGCCGCGCAGGAATTTTTGTCCGAACGCAAAATTGTTTTGCTGAACGCGACTGATCCGAACGCGGCGCTGGAAGAATTTCGCCGCATCACAGGTGTTCCGCCGGCACTCCTCATTGACGGACTTTTCGGCATCGGCTTGAACCGCGAGCTTGATGATGGCTGGAAGCAATTCATCGCGGCGGTCAACTTAACGAAGATTCGCGTCCTCGCCGTGGATGTTCCCTCCGGCCTGAACGCGGATACCGGCGAAATTTTCGGTGTGGCGATTGAAGCGGCCGTCACGCTGACCGTCGGCACGCCAAAAATCGGGCTGCTCGCGCAAGCTGCGTGGCCATTCGTCGGCCGGCTTGATGTCGCGGAAGACGTTGGCTTGATTCCGTGTCCACACCAATCGGTTTTGAACTGGACGCTGCCGGAAGATTTTCAAAACTTTCCCCCACGCCGCGCAGCCGCCGGCCACAAGGGGTCATACGGGCATTTGCAAATTGTCGCCGGCAGTCTGGGATTTCACGGTGCAGCGGTCCTGGCCGCCCGCGCCGCGCAACGCGCGCAGCCGGGAGTCGTCACGCTGTTCACGGATGAAAAAGTTTATGGTGTCGTCGCGCCGCAATTGCAGGCCGTGATGGTCAATGTCTGGAAATCGAAACTCATATTTTCTGATTCAACCAGCGCCATTTTGACCGGCCCGGGCCTGGCCTCGCCCGGTATCGCCGGAAAAACGAAGGCGTTCACGGAAAAACTCTGGCGCGATTCGGATTTGCCGATGGTCGTGGACGCGAGCGCGCTCGACTGGCTGCCGGCGGGCAAATTTTTCAAGTACGCCGTCCGCGTCATCACGCCGCATCCGGGCGAGGCGGCACGACTGCTGAAAACGACGGCGCAAGAAATCCAGAAAAACCGCGTCGGATCATTGCGCGCCATTTCGCGGCGGTTTGGCGACTGCTGGGTGGTTTTGAAGGGACATCAAACGCTGGTTGGCCGCGGCGACGGGGAAATTTTTGTGAACCCGTCCGGCAATCCGCATCTCGCGCAAGGCGGCAGCGGCGACGTGCTGGCAGGATTCATCGCCGGACTGCTGGCGCAACCGGCGTTACAAACCGACGCCGGGAAGACGATTCGCTACGCGGTCTGGGAGCACGGCGCGGCGGCGGACAAATTGCAGATGTCGCGCACCAACTGGATTGTGGAAGATTTGCCGGCGGAACTGGGCAACGCACATTAAACCCGAATTCCGAAGCGGGCGATGGCCAGCCGTAGTGGGACAGGCATCTTGCCTCTCCAGTTGCGGTTGAAGCACGCGGAAAAATTTTTGCGGCCGGATCTGAAACCCGACAGGCGGGACGCCTGTCCCACTACGCGCCGCCATTCCAACTTCGGAATTCGGTTTGAATCCAACCTCATCCCCGGTTTGGATGCAAACCATACAGGATCATTTTCTCGCGCAAAGTCTGTCGTGAAACGCCCAGCCACCGCGAGGCCTTGACCTGGTTGCCCTGCGCCATCGCGAGCGCGCGGCTGAACAGGGCGCGTTCGACCGTTTCCTGCAACCGGGCGCGGGCATCCTCCAGTTCGCCGCGCTCGGCGGCGGCGATCAATTCGTCCACATATTTTTGAATGGACTTTTCCGCTAGGGCGGCGGTCGGCACCGTCCGGGTGAGCGCCGCGCGGATGTGTTCGATGCTGATGGTGTAGCTCTGCGCCTGCAGCAAGACCTTGCGCATGACATTTTCCAATTCACGCACGTTGCCCGGCCAGGTCTGGGCCTGTAAAAACTCGATGGCGTCGGGATGGATGGACGGATTTTCCACACCGGATTCGGCGGCGTATTTGTGCAGGAAAAAACCGACCAGGTCCGGAATGTCCTCCTTGCGCTCGCGCAACGGCGGCAGATGGATGGATACGACGTTCAGCCGGTAAAAAAGATCCTCGCGGAAAAGCTTTTGCTTGATGGCGGCTTCCAAGTCCCGGTGCGTAGCGGCAATCACGCGGACATCCAGTGGAATCATTTCCTTGCCGCCAAGTCGCTGCAAAGTTTTTTCCTGGAGAACGCGCATCAGTTTGACCTGCGTGGCGGGCGTCATATCGCCGATCTCGTCCAGAAAAATCGTGCCGGAATTCGCCTGCTCAAACCGTCCGATGCGACGCGCGGACGCGCCGGTGAAAGCGTTGCGTTCGTGGCCGAACAATTCGCTCTCCAGCAGCGTTTCGGGAATCGCCGCGCAATTGATGGCGACAAACGCCTCGTTGGCGCGGTCGCTGTGCTGGTAAATGGCACGGGCGATCAGTTCCTTGCCGGTGCCGGTCTCGCCGCGGATCAGGACGCTGACCGGTTTGGAGGCGACGCGGCCGATTTCCTTGTAGATGGACCGCATGGCCCGGCCGTTGCCGACAATCGCGTAGCGCGCCGTCGGAACCGTGGCGCCAATCTGCACCGGCTCCGTCATCAGTTTGCTAGCGGTGACGGCCTGTTCCAGCAAACCCAGCAGTTCCGGGATTTCAAAGGGTTTGACGAGATAATCATAAGCGCCCGACTGGGTCGCCTCGATGGCCGTTTCCGTGGTGCCGTGCGCCGTCATCAGGATGATGGGCAGCCGCGGCCTCGCGACATGCAGCGCATGCACCAGTTCCAGTCCGCTGATTCCCGGCAGCCGCAAATCCGTGACGACCACGTCGAAGGTCTCACTTTTTGCACGTTCCAGTCCCGTATCGCCGCGTTTTTCCACCGAGACGTCGTAGCCCTCGTCGGCCAGCACCCGGCTCAGGGTGATCACGATTGCGGAGTCGTCCTCGACCAGCAGGATTTTGGCGGGTGGGTTCATGGTTTTATCTGTGGCAGAATGATACCAAAATTTGTGCCGTGGTCTATCCGCGTTTGATACTGGAGCGCACCCTGATGTTTCTCGACAATCCGCGCGGCAATTGGCAGCCCCAGGCCGGTGCCAAAATCCTTGGTCGTGAAAAACGGATCGAACAGCCGTTTTTCCACATCCGGTGGAATCCCCTTGCCCGTGTCGCTGACTTCCAGGATGACGGCCTTCATCAGCCGGTCGGAAAGCTGTTTCTCGTCAAGCCGCACTCGAAGCATGATGGTGCCGTCCCAGCCGATGCTGTCGGCGGCGTTTTGAATCAGGTTGATGAGAACCTGCTTCATCTGCTGGGGATCAATCTGGATGTGCGCCGGCACGATCTCACCGAGAACAAGCTTGATGCCGTTTTTTCTCAGTTGCGGTTCCAAAAAGGTTTGCACGTCGCGCAAGGGTTGGTCCGCCGGAACCGTGACCAGGTGCGGCTCGGACGGCTGGGCGAACAGCAGGAAGTCTTTGACAATCCGTTCCAGGCGGCTGATCTCATCGCCGATGATATTGGCCTCGGCATGTTCGGCGGTTCCCGGTTTCAAATGTTTTTGCTGGATGTAGAGCCAGGTCTTGATTGCCGTCAGCGGATTGCGGATTTCGTGCGCGACGCCGGCGGCCAGCATGCCGAGGGACGCCAGCTTTTCCTGCCGCTCCACCAGTTGCCGGCTTTCCACCAACTGCACCTGCAACGGCGCGATCATGTCGCGATAGACCACGATTGCCAGCCAGCCGCCGGCGGCGAGCAGCAGGACCAGCGACCCCACCAGGGTGTAGCGCAGAATGCGAAGCGACTGGCTGGTTTGCGCCCACAACCTGGCCAGTGATTCTTCATGAACTTGTGACAGTTTGTAACCGAGGTTCAAAATCCGCTTGGATTGCGTCTCAAAATCGGTGAATTCCACCAGACGCGTGATGGACTGGTGGCTGGTGTAAATCTTCGTGTTGATGGCCGTCGCGGCGGCCATGTAGTCCTTGAAGGCGGCGTTGATTTGTTCAAGAAACGGCTTTTCCATTGCCGAGGACAAGATGGGCTGCTGTTCCGTGATCCACCGGCCCAAATCCTGGCTGTCCACATCAAATTCATGCCAGTCGTCCGGATCGCGATAGGCGGCGTATTTATAGACTGAATTATTCAAGCCCAGAATGGCCTGCTGCAAATGATCAGAAAATTGAAAGCTTTTCGACTGCACTGTCGTCAGTTTTTGGTGCAACCCGCTGATCTGCTGCCATGAGGTGCGCGCCATCCAAGTGATGAGCACCACCAGCGAGGCGATGGCCAAAATAAAAATGACGAGCCGAATTTTTAAGCCTGGATTCATGTTGAACGGCGCGCCCGCCGGACGTCGGACTGCGCGGGGAAGTCCTCGTCAAACGGAGCGGGCATCAATAGACACCAATTTGCCACAAAAGTCAGAATTATTTTGGCGGCGGCCGGTTTGCGATCCGCCAAAATCAGGGCGCGGTCAGCTTCATGTTCATGTTCCAGAAATTGTAAATCGTGGCCAGAACGATGAGAACCAAAGCCATTCCGGTCAGCAGCCGGACGGTTTTTTGATGCGTTGAGAGGCGCAGCTTGTGTCCCGCTCGCGAAGTGCTGGGGCGCGGCCGGTGCCGTGACCGATGCCGTCCGTGTCTGCTTCGCTTAAAAGGCCACATGCAAGCGGGCATACAACCAACATCTGGCTTAAAAGTCCAGACGGGTCTTCCGTTGACGCATCACATTCGTTTGCGGGCGGCAACCGTTTGCTTCCGCAAATCCGCAACGATTTTATCCACTTCGGGAATGGCGTGCGCGAAGTATTGCTTGAAGCCGCGGCAAAGATAGTTCAGCCCCGGCTCGCCGTCGG
>CAZIFP010000155.1:0-7130 GCA_964538105.1 uncultured Bifidobacteriaceae bacterium | reverse complement strand
GCCGGGGTGGGACAATGGCTGTCCAACCTAAAATATTTCTTAAAAAACTTTGGGAACACTTTTTAGGGGGATTACCCCCTTTGAGAACTGAAGAAGTTGTCGAGGCCACCGCCCGGATGGAATAACCGCGAAATACGCCAAATACGCGAAATGAAAGCTGGTGGATTAGATTTTGTTCGGCGTTCGCGTGCTTCGTGTAATTCGCGGTTAATAATCAGTAAACCAAGACCAAGAGAGCGGCTTGCTGTGCTGCCTTCAACAAAGCCAGATCATTGTCCACATACACCTCAAGGATTATCCCAAACGTCCATCCCAAACTGAATTCGGGAAATGAGAAATGACAAGTGTTGAATGCGGAAATCCCTAACGCCAGTCAATACATCAAAACCCCAGCAAATGAGACAAAAGGGGGCATTTCCCAATATTAAACAGGCGTTTCCCAATATAAGGAGCCGCTGCACAATGTTGCGCAGCCACAAAGCCGGTTGATTGTCCCCTTTTGCCATGTAATTGTCCCGCCGGCCGGTATCAAATCATGGTGGGCAGGGATTGCGCAGCCTTTTCATGACATAACATTGGCTTGGCTAGCATTAGAAACGACTTTTCGTCACCTGACCTCGTCGCCGCTCGGGGTAACACTGCCTCCACCCGAGATAGAAAAAGCATTTCCCCAGTGAAGGAATGGCTTGCGTCAGGCAGGACCGGCCGGCCAAGACTGTCTTCGGCCCTTCCCCACCTGGGAAAATGATTTTCCCAAGTAAGGTGTCCCTCGCTCTAAGTAACTCCGAGGCTTTCCTTGGTAATGAAGCCAATGCCTTACTCGTAGAAACGACGCTTTCAGTGGACCAAGGCCGTTTCTTCTCCGGGATGAGGCGTGGTTAGGTGGGCAGAAGCGCGCGTGACTTGGGGTGAAGCTCACATGATATGGGGTGAAGCCCGCGCGACATGGGCAAAAACTGTAGTGAGATGGGGAAAATGGCAAGTTAACCGACTAAATAGCGGCAGCCTTGATGCGAGCGTGCCACCCCGATGTATGGCGCGCAGAGATATAAGATGGTGGAGTAAATAATTGTTGAAGCTTCCAGCCCAGTCAGACGACCGGGGGGGGTTGCCCGTGCATGCAGGGCAGAGACACTGCGCTGCAGACCATTATTCCGCAAAAATCGACCTAATCCCCCAAACACGTCCCAACGTGCCGGGCGGTGGCCACCCACGAATGGTCGGGCGGCACGGTGCGGCGTTTGCCGGCAACTTTTTCCAGCGCCACCGGTTCTGTGCGGTCGCCGCGCGCGGCAACCATCACGCCAAAAATTCCCTGGTTGATCAGATCCGCGCATGCGCCGCCGAGCCGCGTGGCCAGCAGCCGGTCGGCGGGTGACGGCGTGCCACCGCGCTGGACATAGCCGAGAATGGTCACGCGCGATTCGAGTTGTGTCAGTTCCTCCAGTTGCCGGGCGAGCCGGAGGGTGTTGCCGGTGTGCCGGGATTCGAGCGCGGCCAGTTCCACCTTAGCCTCCTTTTTGTCGTGCACAGTGCGGGCGCGTTCGCGCTTGGCCTCGGCGGCGGCAAAGCCGCGCGCGTCGTCCACACTCATCGCGCCCTCGGCCACCGCGACGATGCTGAAATTTGTCCCGCGCCGGCTGCGGCGCTTGATGGCCTCGGCGATTTTTTCCACGCGGTAGGGAATTTCGGGAATCAAAATCACGTCCGCGCCGCCGGCGATGCCCGCGCCGAGCGTGAGCCAACCCGCATTATTCCCCATGATCTCCGCGATGATGATGCGATGGTGGCTGTGCGCGGTGCTATGCAGCCGGTCAATCGCCTCGGTGGCGATGTCGAGCGCAGTGGCGAAGCCAAAAGTGGAATCGGTCATGGCCACGTCGTTGTCAATCGTCTTGGGCAGCGTGACGATGTTCAGGCCGGCCTGGACGAGCCGGAGCGCGCTTTTTTGCGTGCCACCGCCGCCGAGGCAGACGAGGCATTCGAGGCCGTATTTGTGGTAATTCTTGACGATGACATCGGTCATGTTGCGCACGTGGCCGTCAATGAGCATCCGGTGCGGCTTGTCGCGGCTGGTGCCAAGAATGGTGCCGCCGACGGTGAGGATGCCGGCGAGCGCGGACTTGTCGAGCTTCAGCCGGCGGTCCTCGACGAGGCCGCGAAAGCCGTCGCGGAAGCCGAGGATTTCCATGTGGTAGCCGAGCGCGGTCTTGCCGACGCCGCGAATGGCCGCGTTGAGGCCGGGGCTGTCGCCGCCCGCAGTGAGGATCCCGATGCGTTTGATTTTCGCCATGCCGCAAATGATTTGAAACCGCCGGAAATTTTTTGTCGAGCAGAAGTTTGTAAAATCTTCAGAAATAATCGTCGTCATCGTCCGGCACGGGCGCGGGCGGCAGTTCCCGGCGACGCAGCGCGAGCCAGGCCACGAAACAATTCACCCACATGCACAGTGAAATGGCCGCACCGATCTCAAACGCGCGGTCCTGGTAAAACAAATGAATCTTGTGCGTGCCGGCGGGAACTTGAACCGCCTGAAACGCGAAGTTCGCGCGCTGCAGCGGCACCGGCTGGCCGTCCACTTCCGCGCGCCAGTTGTGATAATATGTCTGCGCCACCACAACGAGCGACGGCGTGGCGGCCTCCACTTCGGCGTCCACGGTTGTATTTCCGAATTTTTGATTGAGAATTGTGGCGTCGGTTTGATTGGAAACGGTGACGGAAGATTTTTCCTCCAGCGGCAGAAAAGCAATTTTGCCGCCGTCAAAATTGTTTTGCGTCAATGCTAGCAATGCCTTTTCGTCGGCAAGAAAAACCGGCCTCTGTCCGGCGGTGACGAGCGGCAGGAAAATCGTCCGCGCCTGCCATTTGAACAATTCGCCCGGCGCGATGATTTGCGAGACGCCCAGAAAATTGTCCAGATGCGGAAAATCAACATCGGTGAACGAGTAAAGCCGGTCAAGCAGACCGCCGATTTCGCGCGGATAAAGCGAAAAAAAACCTTCCACCTTGGGGACTCCGTCGAGCAGGTTGGCATTGCCGCAATAGCCCAGCCGTTTCGCCAGAAAATTATTTTTCGGGCTTTCAACGGAGAACATCATCAGCCGGCCATACGCGACGGAAGAAAGCATGGCGCGCGACCGGCCGAGTTCCGGCTGGGGCTGCATCGCCAGCTTGGTGCGCGCGAGGTTCGGCTCATAGACGCTGGCGGGCACGGTCGGGTTTTGCGCCGGCTCGTGGGTGAACACATCCAGCCACGCGACGATGATTAAAAAGAGCGGCGCGATGCGGCGCAAACCCGGGCCGGTTCCGCGCATGAGAACGAACAGCAAGCCGCCGGTCAAAACCAGAAAGCCGGCACGGGAAAAACCGTTCAGCAAGGTCGCCCGCACATCATCACCGGCAAACGGAAAACGCCAGGCGGAAAATAAAATCGCCGCCAGGCAGAGCAGAAGAATGACGCCGAGCAGCACGGTTTGTTTCTGCAACTGCCGCCGGTTGACCAGCGCCACGGCGGCCAGCAACGGCATGGCGAACACGGCGGCGGAAATGTATTTGATCGGATAGGTGATGAAGCTCAACTGCGGAATGAGCTTGCGTAACGCGGGCAGCACCGGCGTGTTTTCGCCCAGCGCCAGCACCAGCCCGGCCGCCACCATGAAAATCAGCAGCCGTTTTCTGGCACGCGTTCCGACCGAATCCGGTTTCGCCCAAAGCGCCAGCAGCGCTAGCCAGAGAGTGCCGATGCCGAGATAATAGGACGAGGTCCAAAGCTGTCCGTTCTGGAGAAAAATGCCTTCCGTGTGCGTCGAACCGAAGGCCATCGGCACGAGAAAATTGGCGAGGCCGAAGCCGGGCATGGACCAGCGCAAATCCGCGTAGCCCGTTTCGCGTTGCGAATGCGCGACCAGATCGAGAAACGGCAGCAGTTGCGCCAGCGTGAGCGAGATGACGAGCGCGACCACCAGCGGAAACCTCCAAAGCATCGCCAGCCGTGGCGGCGACGAGGCGTCGCGACCACTGATGAGTTGCTGGAGCCACAGTGCCAACGCGATGAGCCACGTCAGAAAAATGGTTTCCGGCCCGCCGGCGAGCATCTGCATCGCCCCGGCAAACGCGGCGAGAATAATTTTGCGACCGCCTTCACGCCACGCGAGTTCCGCCGCGAGCACGACCCACGGCATCCAACTGAACGTGGCGATGTGGCTCGGCCACATGAGCAGGTTGAGAGTGAACCCGTTGAAGGCAAAAACCGTGCCGGCGAACGCGGCGGCGAAGTTATTTCCCGTCCAGCGACGCGCGAGAAAATACATGCCCAGCCCGGCGAACCACAAATGCAGCAGGCAGAAAAAGCTCAACGACCACTCCAGCGGCAGCGTCAGATAAACCAGCGCCGCCGGATAGAGCGGCATGGTATTCCATTGCGCGAGGAACGGCACGCCGCAGTCGTTGTAGGGATTCCAGAACGGCAGTTCGCCCCGCCAGAAACATTGCTGCTGAAAATGCGCCAGCGGATACGCAAAAAAACCGAAGTCGCGCACGACGAACGACTCCACGCCGAGAATGACCTGCGGAAACGCCGCAAACACGAACAGCGCGAGGAGGAGGCTGAAGCGCAACGGCGTGAACCAGCCGGACGCGCGGTTTTCGTTTGGTTCGCTCATGAATGTCGCGACGGCAGTTTATTCATGAAGCGAAACCGGCGGCAAGTATTCACCGATGAATTCGCGCCGCCACCACGCGCCGGTGGCGCGGCGTTCGGCAAAGCTCGTGAACCGATAATCGTAAAGCTCGGCGCGAACCAAGCGTGGTGGCTGCTTGGGAAATGGATTGGTTTCCAGCAACGCCAGGACTTCGGGTGAACCTTGCAGCAGTCGTTCACAAAACTGCCCGAACCACGGGTTTTGCCGGTAATCGCCCAGCGCGGCAAACCACATCTGCCAGTCGAGCCGCGGCTGGAACGGTTCGACAAAACCGGGACGCCAGTTCACGTCGCCGGGCTTGTATTTGAACTCGTAGGCCAGCCAGTTCACGCCATCGTTGCTGCCTTCGACGCTGATTTCACGCCGTTCGGTGGTCATCACGGCGAACAAACCGTAGCCGTTGAATGTGCGAAACGGCGCGAGTTCATTTTCCAACATCGCCGCCGGAAACCACAGGCCGGAACGCGGGCCGAACAACGACGCCGCTTGGAAAAGGGAAATGGCAACCACCACAGCCGCAATCGAAGTCACGACCGCCTTCGGCCAGCCGTGCGGCTCCAGAGGAATTTGAGGCTTGAAAAGTGCGCCGAACTTTCGTGGCAGTATTTTGTGAAACACAAAATCGTCGAGCAGCAGCAGGCACAGGGCGAGCGTCAGAAAATTGAAGAAGGTGTAATTGCCGGTGAGTAAAATCAGGATTTGCAGCGAGGCAATGGCCGCGCCGCCGAGAAACCGGATTCGTCGCGGCGCAAAAATCAGAAACGGCGTGCCGAGTTCGATGGCAAACATCGTGGCGCAGGAAAATTTCTGAAATGCCAGCGGCAGTTGGCCGGCATACCAGCCGGGCCACGTCGGCAGCGGCTGCGTTTGATAATGAAACGTCAGCGCGGTGAGGTTGCGCCAGTTCGGGTCGCCGCTCAACAGCTTCACGCAGCCGGAGGAAAACATCAGCTTGAACAGCAGCAGCCGCAGCAGCCAGAGAGCGAGGCGCGACGGCGGCGAGGCGCGCGACGGGCGCGGCAGCAGTTGAAGCGGCGCAAAAAAAATGGCGAGAAAACCGGCTTCGAGCAGCAGATTGTCCCATTGAAAACCAAGAAAATCCTGACCGACTGTGGCAAGCGAAAGATACAGCAGCCAGAGCAAGGCCAGACACGGCACCGGCACGATGCCGATGACCAGCATCATGGCGCAAAGCGTTCCGGCGGCACATTGGACATTGAGAAAACCGTCGGAAGCATCGAACCAGCACAAGGTCGGCAGCAGATGAAAACGCTCCAGCCTGATGCCTCGCACGTCACATTGTTGTCTGACGGCGGACATGAACTGGTCGGCCGGCAGGATGCCGTTGTGCCCGATCAGACCGCTGATTTGCATCCAAAGCGAAACGAAAGCGACCAGATAAACCAATCCGAGCGCGCGGAGAAAAATCCAGCGCGTGAAAAAATAATCCGGCAGCTCGACGTGCCGGCCCCAGAACCAGCGCGTGAGCCGGGAGAAAAAGGTCCGGTGCCCGGCGACAAACCGGTAGGCACGCTCGGCGATTTGCGTGACGACCGGGGTATTTTCATAAGTGCGCAGCAGCCATTCGTATTTTGAATTTTTTGCCAGCCCGCGAAACACGGCTTCCGCGCCGGAATAGACTGCGCCATCGGTTTCAACAAGCAGAACCGCAGTTTCAAACCGGTCGCGCGGGATTTCCGGAAATTGCGTGGTGATGCCGGCGACTTGCGACGGCAGATAATCCACGGCGGCACCAGTCATTTGCTGCCAGCGGCGAATCCAGAGCGTGCAGAAATTGCAGTCGCCGTCGAAAATCATCAGCGGTCTGGGCGGCGGCGCGGCGACGCGGATGTCGCTTTTCATGGTTCGACGTTAAACCAGCCATGACGTAAAAAGCAACTGCGCTGCAATTGACGCCTTTGCCGCGAGGTCTTACGCTATCCTCAGAAATTATGAGCCAATTGCAAGATTCCCTGGTCGAACTGATCCGCCGCACGTCCGCTGAAATTCCCGATGACGTGAATCAAGCCATTCTTACGTCGCTGGAAAACGAAAAGAAAAATTCCCTCGCGGCCAACGCCATGAAGATCATTGACCAGAACATCGCGCTCGCGAAACAGAAATCGCAGCCGATCTGCCAGGACACCGGCAGCATTTTGTTTTATGTGAACGTGCCGATTGGCTACGACCAGATCACGTTTGCCGAAACGGCGCGCGAAGCCGTGACGCTGGCGACCAAGAAAGGCTATCTCCGCCAGAATTCCGTGGATTCGCTCACCGGCAAGAACGACGGAACGAACGTCGGGCCGGGCGCGCCGGCATTTCATTTTCACCAGCACCGGGAACCGGACGTGAACGTGAAGTTAATTTTGAAAGGCGGCGGCTGCGAAAACGTCGGCGCGCAATACTCGCTGCCGGACGACGGCCTCA
>CAZIFP010000154.1:0-7182 GCA_964538105.1 uncultured Bifidobacteriaceae bacterium | reverse complement strand
TGTTTGACGGAACCAGCCTGACCATTACCAATGGCGGGGGAATTACAACCAGCACCGGTTCCGGTGTGGAAAGCTGGACGACCGCCAATGCGCCCAAACTGCTTTACTTCACCAATGACGGGAGTCTCACGATTCCAATTGACGCCCATTTTGGCGACGATACGACCAATCATTACGTCAGCTTTGCCAACTATGGAACCATCAACACCGGCAATGAATATGTCAACAGCGCCACCTTCCAGGGCAGCGGCAGTCAAACCGTGTCGGCTGGTTATTTTTTAACGACGTCAACGGGCAAAGTTGAGAACGGCAGCATCAGTGCCGGCAATAATGTTCAGTTCGCTGCCACAACTTTGAAGCTGAATCAGGCCACGATCTCATCGGGTGATGAACTGTATTTTTATGTGACCGGTTCCTTGTTCGATGCCGGCTGGACTTCCGGCAATCAGTTGTTCTGCAACAATGGTTTTGACTTGGCGGTCAAGCCGGCCACCGGCGACCTGCTGGGCACGGCGCTTGAAACCACCACTCCGGTCTTCGCTAACGTGGATCATTATTGGTCAGGCATTGACAAGGGAAATTCTTCCGCTGGCTATACCAATAACGAGGCGGTTGGCCAGTTGATCTTGAACGAAGGAAGTGACAGCGAATTTTCGTTCCATGCCACGGGTTCCACCAATGCCATCTATGTGGATCTGCTGGATTTGTCGCATTGCCCGGATTTTCAGGATCCGACGGTGCTGACGATTGACCCGAATTTTACGATCTACTATGCCGCCGCCAAGCTGCCGGCCACGTTTACGGTTCCGCCCAACACCAACGGCATTCCGCAGGAGCCGGAGGAATTTTTGAACGGCCTGTTCGGCGGCAGGCTGGTCTGGGTCAGCAGCTTTGCCGGGCCGAACAGCTCAGTGTATGTTGTGGAAACGAACAACAACCAGGTGGTTTCGGTTCTGGTCAACAAGGCTTTGCGCTACAGTAAAATCATTGATTCCAACGGCAACGGGATCCCCAATTATTACGACCCTTATCCGTTCACCCTGCCGTCGTCGCTGATTCTTTCCGGTGCCATGGTGCAAAGCAACACGCCGCCGGTGAAAAAGTTCGCGATTTCATGGACGGCAGTTCCCAACACCGTTTATCAGGTGCAGTCCAGCCCGAGCTTTGTTTCGGCTAGTTGGACGCCGCTGTTGAATTACACCAACACCGCCTCCACCAATGTCGTGGTGACGGTCTGGGACACCAATGCGGTCGCCGGCCAGCGGTTCTATCGGGTGAGCCACCCGTGATTTGCGGGACATGAACATTGGCCGCGAGGCTGTGAATTGGAATTTTTAAGCGATGAAAAACGGATATTTCAGAAGGTTGTCCGCCGCAGCCTGCGCTGCGCTGGTGCTGTTGTCCGCCGGTCTGGCTCCGGCGGCAGATCGAACGTTGTCCGGCCATGTGCCGGCAGCCATCGCGAAGCTGGGTCTGGCTGCGGTGAAACACCTGCCGGCCACCAACACAATGCAGCTTGCCATCAGTTTGCCGGTCCGCAATCAGGCGGCGCTGGATTTGCTCCAGCGGCAAATCTCTGATCCTGCCAGTCCCAATTATAAACACTATCTGACGCCGGCGGAGTTTGCGGCGCAGTTCGGGGCCACCGAGCAGGACTATCAAACCGTGGCCGATTTTGCCCAGGCCCATGGACTGACCATAACGGCCACGCATCCCAACCGCCTGGTGTTGGATGTGAGCGGCCGGGTGTCCGACATTGAAGCCGCCTTTCAAATCAAGTTGATGGTTTACAATCATCCCACCGAGGCGCGGACTTTTTATGCCCCGACCACGGAGCCGGTGATCAACGCTTCGCTGCCCATTTTGAACATCAGCGGTTTGAATAATTATTATTTGCCGCATTCGCAGATGAAATTAAAATCCCACGGTGGATTGCCAGGAAGTCAGGCCGGTCAAGCCAATGGCTCGTCGCCAAACTCCGGTTCAGGCCCCGGTGGAGGCTATTCGGCGAGTGATTTGCGCACGGCTTATGTGCCCGGCACGACTTTGACCGGTGTGGGGCAGAGTGTCGCGTTGCTGGAGTTTGACGGTTTTTTCGCGAATGACGTGGCGCAATATGCTTCTGCCAGCGGCCTTTTGAATCCACCACAAGTGATCACCATCCCGATCGATGGCGGCGTGTCGTCGCCCAGTTCTGCCAATGTGGAGGTTGCCATGGACATTGAAATGATCATGGCGCTGGCTCCCGGAGTTTCAACCATCTATGTTTATGAGACTCCTAATAACGCTACTACCGACGCTGCCGCAGAAGCCCAATGGATTGATATGTTGAGCCGGATGGCCAACGATAACTTGGCCCTTCAATTGAGTTGTTCCTGGGGCATTGGAATCAACCCGATCGCTGGTGCGGAACAGATTTTCCAGCAGATGGCGGTGCAGGGCCAGACTTTTTACAATGCGGTCGGCGATACGGCCGCGTTTATTCCCAGCATAAATCCGCCTGATTTTCCATCCGACAGCACGAACATCACGCAGGTTGGCGGGACGGAATTGACGACCAGTTCCAGTGGCGCTTACACCTCTGAAACGGTTTGGAACACCCCCAACATTCCCCGCGAGAACACTTATCAGGGCAGCTGTGGCGGTGTCAGCCTTATCTACCCGATTCCCTACTGGCAGACCAACATCAGCATGGCTGCCAACGGCGGTTCTACCACCAATCGCAACATGCCGGACGTGGCTTTGATTGCTGACAATATCTGGATTGTCTATGATGACGGCGTGTCCGGTCCCGATGGCGGCGGCACCAGTTCGGCGGCCCCGCTCTGGGCGGCATTCACGGCGTTGGTCAATCAGCAGGCCGCCGGTAATGGCAAGCCGCCGGTCGGATTCATCAACCCGGCGCTCTATGCCCTTGCCAGCAATCCGGTGAATTATTCCGCCTGTTTTCATGACATAACCACCGGTGGAAACACCAACAGCTTCAGCCCGACGAATTATCTGGCCGTTGCCGGCTACGACCTTTGCACCGGATTGGGCACGCCCAATGGTCTTAACCTGATCTATGCCCTCGCCGGAAGATCGCCAGCCACCGGGTTTTTGCAGGCGAGCGTCAATCCATCTTCCGGTTCGACGCTCGTGAACTCCTCCAACCAGACGGTTCTGGTCACCGTCAACAACGGCGGTTTTAACGTGACCAATGCCACCATCACGGCGGTCGTTTCCGGTGGCGGCAATTTGACGTTTACCAACACCAGCAAGCCGGCGGGTGCGGTGTATGGCGCCGTGCTCGCGGTTCCGGCTTCCGTCAGTTCCCTGACCATGACGGTGACGGCCACCGCGCCGAACGTGGTTGGGACGACCAACGTGGTTTATTATTCCCTCGTTCCACTGCCGTCCAATGATAATTTCGCGAATGCCACCAAGGTGCCGGTTGCCGGCGGAACGTATCTGGCCAACAACCGGTTTGCCACGATTGAAACCAATGAGCCGGCGCACGATGGCGACAGAAATGATGCCGCCTCGTTGTGGTGGAGCTGGACGCCGACCGCCACCACGAACGTGCTCATTGATACCATCGGCAGCAAAATTGACAATGTGCTGGCCGTTTATACCGGCTCCGCCTTGCTTACACTTAAGTCTGTGGCGGCCACCAATGGCAGTGCGGCGCAGTTCAAACCGGCTCATGTCAGTTTCAATGCCCAGGCGGGTGTGACATATCGCATCGCCGTTGCCGGTTCCAGTTCCAGCTCGCTTGGCTCGCTGGTGCTGCACATCACTCCCGGTGGGCAGTTGGACACGGTCGCACCGTCCGTGTCCGTCATCAGTCCGTTAAACGGTTTGACCGTGACCAGCCAGGGCATCCTTGTATCCGGAATAGCTGCCGACCCGACGCCCAACGCCAGTGGCGTCAGTCAGGTCACTGTCACCGCAAACGGCATTGCCACGATCGCCACGGGAACGACCAATTGGACGGCACCGATCGCGTTGCAGCCGGCCTTGAACATCGTTCAGGTCAGCGCCGTGGACGCGGCGGGCAATGTTTCTTCCCCGGTGATTGTTAATTACAACTATCTGGTGCCGACCGTGGCCAATGACTTTTTCGTCAATGCCATCCTGTTGACCAACACCAGCGGTGTGGTTTCAATGGGCAGCACGAATGCCAGCAAGGAAGTCGGCGAGCCTGACATCGCCGGAAACCCCGGCGGCAAATCCATCTGGTGGTCCTTCACCGCGCCGTCGGACGGTGTGCTGACGTTGAACACGACCAACTCCACCTTTGACACGCTGCTCGGGTTGTTTACCGGCTCGAATGTCGCGAATCTGACCGCCATCGCCGAGAATGACGATGCCTATCCCGGCGCTCCCGGCGGATTCAGCTTCATCAATCAGGCGGTCCGGTCCAATCAAGTTTACTCCATCGCCGTAGACGGGTTTGACGGCGCGGCGGGAACGGTTTCCTTGAGCTATTCATTTGTGCCGGCAACTGTTTATAGTCTGAATGCCGGCAACAATGCCGGAGGGTCGGTTCAACTGACCATCACCAATTCCTTGGGCGGCATCGCGACGATGCTGGGACAATCTGCGGACTTTGCGGCGGGTTCAGCCGTGACACTTACAGCAGTTTCTTACGCCACCAGCCAGTTTAATGACTGGAGCGGCGATGTCCCTTCATCAGCCAATCCGCTGGCCAATCCGCTGACCGTTGTGGTGCAGACCAACTTGAATCTGACGGCCAACTTTGGTTTGATTCCCTATACGGACGGATTTGAATCTGGAGGCCTGTCGCAGCTTTCCTGGATAACCAATTGGCCGGGTTCCAACTTGCCGTGGTTTGTTCAGACCAGCGTCGTGGATCAAGGGCAATATGCCGCGCGTTCGGGCATCATCACCGACAGCCAGACCAGTTCGTTGGTTCTCATCACCAATTTCACCGCCGGCATCGGCTCGTTCGATTTCAAGGTCAGCTCGGAGACAAACTTTGATGTTTTCAATTTCTCCGTGGATGGCGTGTTGTATAAGCAATGGTCCGGTCAAGTCGGCTGGGCCAACTACTCCTTCGCCTTGAACGCGGGCCTGCATACCTTGGAATGGAGCTATGTGAAGGATCCCAGCATCAGCATCGGGTTGGATGCCGCGTTCATTGACGACGTGAACCTGCCATTGAGCAGCGGTGCCTACAGCGGCCCGCCACCACAACTTCAATTGCAGCTCCAGAATGACGGCAGTTTTGTGATGACCGTCACCAATCAGGCAACCGGGTCTTGTGTCATTCAAACTTCCACCAACTTGGTGAACTGGCAGAGCATCTCGACCAACCCCGCCACCGGCGGAAGCATCCAGATCGCGATTCCGGCCAACCCCGCCAGCCCTGCGCTGTTCTATCGCGCCGTCGCATATTGATCCAGATGCAGTCAACACTTCGGCATTGACGGGTTGCCGTCGGCTTGGAGAAGATTACCAAGCGGCATGAAAATTTTTGGCTTGACCGGCGGCGTGGGGATGGGCAAATCCACCGCCGCCGGTTTCTTTTTGTCGCACGGCGTCCGCGTGGCGGACACGGATGAAATCGCGCGGCAGCTCGTCCAGCCCGGCCAGCCGGCGCTGGCGGAAATCCGAGCCGCATTTGGCAAAACTCTTCTGGCTCCCGACGGCACCTTGCGGCGCGATGAACTGGCGCGCATCGTCTTCGCCAGCGAAGCCGACCGGAAAAAACTTGAAGCCATCCTGCACCCTCGCATCCGCGAACGCTGGCTCGCGCAGCTCGAAACCTGGCGCACGGAAGGTTGCCCGCTCGCCCTCGTCGTCATCCCGCTCCTGTTTGAGACCGGGGCGGAATCGCATTTTGATAAGATCATCTGCGCCGCATGTTCGCCCGCCGCCCAGCACGAACGGCTGGCCGCGCGCGGCTGGAGCGCGGAGCAGATCCGGCAGCGCATCGCCGCGCAACTGCCGGTCGAACAAAAAATCGCGCGCTCACATTATGTTCTTTGGACCGAGGGAGCGCCGGCTTCGCACGCCCGGCAGGTGGAACGAATTTTGGGCCGGATTTGAAGCGGATGTTCCAAATTCATTTCAAACAAATTAAAAACCGTTTCTCCCGCCTCCGGCCTCGACCAAATGTTTTCCATTTCCATTTCCGTTTCCATTTGTGTTTCTGGTTTTCCAGCCGGTGAGCAACGAGGATGCTTCCATTAATTTATTCTTCAAGTCCTGCGCCTGGCGGGCAACTTCGAAAGCAGATTGCCTGGCTTCGTCACGCTCCTTCTCGGCCATCTGGCAGGCCTCCGTTTGAGCGGCCAGCCGGGCGACCAAAGCCTGTTCACGCTGCTTGGTCTCGACTTGGGCGGCCTCTTTTTTCTCCTGCAGTTCCTTGCGTATGTTGGCTTCCAGTTCATGCAAAGCGCGGGAACGGGCATCAGCCAACTCCGCCTCACGGCGGCGCAACTCCTGTTCGGTCTGGGCCTGCAACTCGACCCGCACAGTGTCCAGCTTTACCTGCCATTGTTGATCACGCTGGCGCAATTTGGACTGGGTCAATTCTTCCTTCTGCTGCATTTCGGCCTTCCAGCGTGATTCGGTCGCGCGGGCGCCGGCCTCGGCGTTGCGTTCCCAGTCCTGCTGGCGGTTGTGCAAATCCTGGTCCCACTTTGCTTTCAACTCCGCCTGGCGCGCATCAAACTGGGCTGACAGTTCCTGCTCGCGCTGACGGATTTTTGTTTGGAAAATCTCCTCCTTCTGCTTCGCGTCATGATCCAAACGGGCTTCGGTGGCACGAATTCGTGACTCGATCTGGCGCTGCCATTCCTCTTCGCGGGCACGCAAATCAGACGCCCACTGGGACTGCAGTTCGGTCTCCCGGGCGGCGGCCTTGGTGGTCAGTTCCAGTTCGCATTGCTTGAGCTTTGCGTGGAAGGCCAGTTCCTTCTGCTGCAATTCCTGCCTCAGGCGCGCGTCGGCTTCGCGTGATTGGGCGTCGAACTGGCGTTCCAGTTCAGATTCCCGGCGACGTAATGTTTCTTCCGCATCTGCTTGCGCGTCGCTCAAACGAACTTCTGCCTGGGCCAGCAGTTGCTGCTCCCGCTGCTTGAGCTTGAGTTGGGCGGCCTCTTCCCGCTGCTGCACCTCCTGGTTCCAGCGGGCGTCCACTTCACGGGCACGAGTTTCCAACTGGCGCTCAAG
>CAZIFP010000153.1:3804-7199 GCA_964538105.1 uncultured Bifidobacteriaceae bacterium | reverse complement strand
CTCGGGCCGAAGGAGCTGAAGGAATTTTGCGCGCTGGATGACGCGACGAAGGAAATGCTGAAGATGGCGATGACGGAATTAAACTTCAGCGCCCGCGCCTATGACCGGATCGTGAAGGTGGCGCGGACCATCGCCGACCTGGCCGGTTCAGAAAACATTTTGAGCGAACACATTTCGGAGGCAATCCAATACCGCTCGCTTGACCGGCAGTTGTGGTAGTGATTTCCCGGTTCCAAGATCTGGTTCAGAACCGGTATTGAAGCGTGGTATAAACCAGCTGGGCGTAATAGTTGTTGTTCCCGCCGGAAGCCCAGTCGTTGTATTGGGTGTAGGCGTATTTGAGGCTCACGCGCAGATGATCGGTGATCCTCCGGGTGAGACCGGCCGTTGCGGTGTATTCCTCCGCGCCGGCGCCCAGCGGCAGACCGTAGGCGGCGTTGTTGTTAAAATCGCCGGCATGGTAATAAATAAAACCGAGATTCAAGTCCGTCTTTTCGTCTAGCACCACCATGGAATTCAATGTAATCGTCCAGTAGTTGTTCTGGGAATTGAGCACGGCCTGGGTATAGTCGGATGTTGGAGTTTTGGTGGTGCTCAAGACATAGTTAAATCCACCTTGCAGGCTCAACCGGGACCAGGGTGTCCAGGTGACATTCTGGGCGATGATCTGGCTGTTCATGGTGGACGACTGGACACTGCCCAGCCCTGAAATCGCATCGGGCGTGGTGTTGATGGTGGAATATTGGTATTCGTAACGGCTGACCAGGGCGACGCTGGGAATGGGCCGGTAGGTCAGGCGCACGTTGCCGTCAGTGGTCTGAAAACTCTGCATCACCAGGTAGTCAGGGTAGCGGTCAAAACTGGAAGCCCCATTATAGGTGCTGTCAACGGGATAGTTGTAATTGTATTGGTTGTTCTTGTAATAACCACCAACGTCTATGCTGGTGCGACGATACGGATACCAGCGGGCGCCAAGAAAATATTTTTGGAACCAGCGGGTCTCATCCGAGATTTCCAGAACGGGAGGCGGACCATAGGTCACCGAGGCAAGCCCGCCATTTTGGTGCAAATTGCCGTTGCCCTCGGTCAAATCGGCCCCGGCATAATATACCCAGTTGGTCACACCGGTGTAACGCACATCCAGACTTTCCCGCACATCCAGCGTCTCCTCGTCACTCGTGCTGTCGAAGGGCTGGGTGCTGGTGCCCTGCGTTCCGATGCCGCTGGAATTGGCGTTCCAGGTGTCCGATTGCACCCGCAGCGACGGCACGATGGTCAGATATTTTATGGGCGTTGCCATCAGGTTCAGGTTCGCCACCTGTTCCTGCTCGCTGGCGCTGCCGGTCATGCTGGTGTAGCCAAAGCCGTTCAACGGGTTGGAGGTGTAAATCACGTTGAAATCATCCCCGTAGATGTTGCTGCCGGAAAAGTTTTCGCTCAGGTTGTCATACATGTAGCCGGCGGAAAATAAAATGCCGTCCTTGAACCAGGTTTCGCTGTAGGCATGGGCGTTGAACATGTCATAGGAGGTGTCCTGCTTGTCGGTGACATTCTGCTGCACGGGTTCGCCCTGCCAGAAGGTTGACTGAAGCGAGTCGGAAAGACTGGCGGTGTCGTAGCGCACGCCAACGCCAAATTCCGTGCTCTTGATATGGTTGGTCATGTCCAGCGCATAGCTGTCCACCTTCTCATTGATGCTATAGATGGACGGAACCACGCCAGCAACCGTCGTCGTCAAATCAGGATGCACCGGGCCCCAGATCGTGGAACTCTTGTCCCCGTCGCGGTAGCTATGGTTGTATTTGAAGGTGATCGCCGGCAGATCTTTCGGGGTCAAGCCCGCCTCGACCGAGAACGAGCCACGATCCAAATACAGGTCATCGCCCGGGAGCTGGTATTGAATGCCGGTCGGCGGATAATAGCCGCCCGCGCCATTATACCAGGTGCGAAAGTCGGTGGCGTTGAAACGGACGTAGCCAAAATCTTCGCGTTGCAAACCAAGGGTTAGTTTGTAGTCATTCTGGTCGAACAACGCGTGACCGTCCATGGTCAGCGTGGTGTTTTTGGCAACATCCTGCTGCAGGTGCATGTCGCTGATACCGCCGAAAGGATCTTTGCTCAACTGATATTGTTGCTGCGCCTGCGCGGTGCTGCCATGAACCATCATGCCACCGACAGAAAGATCCACCCAGTTGTTATAGGTGTCCGCGCCGCCTTCATATGACTGTTCGGGCGTCAGCGGCTTCACCGCCGGACTATTGGTGCTGCTGGTGCTGTCGGCCCGCGCCACCGTTCCGCACGACAGCAACAACGCCCCGACCATGATGCAATGGCGATACCACGCCCGCCGGGCGGCCAGGTCTCGTTGTTTTTTTGTCGGGCGTTTTATTTTCATCGGTTTTCCCTTTGCGGTTTAGAACCGGAGTGACGGGCTGACGCGCGAGCCGTGAACCGCCTCATGGCAGCCCGCCGTCCAGCAGGTGCCTTCCTGCAAACGCACGGTGTGATCCGAACCACCGATGAGGATGGCGCCGTTCTGAACCTGCTGAAAATGACATTTGAGGCAGAGGTTTGCATCCCGCACGGTGAGCAACTTGGCGTTGACGCTGCCGTGTGCCGTGTGGCAGGTGGTGCAGCCCTCGCGCAGCGCCTCGTGCTCGAACACATAAGGACCGCGCTGGGCCGGATGGCATTGCAGGCAGTTGTCATCCTGCGACATCAAGGCGGTGCCGCCACCGGCACGGATGCTGCCCTTGTGCGGCGAATGACACAGCGTGCAGTCCATCCGTCCTTCGGGCACCGGATGATGACTGGGCAGTTCAAACTGGCCGCGCACATCCGCGTGGCACTGGTAACAAACCGTTTCCTTCGCCTCGGCCGGCGACATCCCGGGAGTTGTCCCGGCCAATCCGGCTGGAATGGGACGTCCGGGTGTGAAGCTGTAAGGCGGTTTGACATCGCCGCCGGAATCCGAGTGCAGGCTGCAAGGTCCGTGACAGGACTCACAGCCGACATCCTTGGCATTGGGTCCTTCAGCCATAAGCCCTGCATGGTCGGCGGTCTTGAAGTCCCGGCAAATTTCATCATGACACTGTTCGCATTCAGAGGAACCGATATATTTTGCTCCCGGCACATCGGGCAAAGCCACGGCCCGGTTCGAGACGGAACTGCAGGAAATCACCGCCAGCAGGAGGCCGCCCGCAACGGCGGCCAGAGCCAGGCCGCGTTGCCGCCGGCACCGGAGCCAGAGGCGATTGAGAAATGAAAGGGACTTCATGCGATTTTCCGTTTCTATTTTTTGGGTGATTAAAAAATGCGGCCGGCTTCTATTGCAACAACTGCACCATCCAGATTTGCGCGGCGTTCAACAAGTTGAGCGCCAGCGTGGGGTTGTG
>CAZIFP010000153.1:0-3704 GCA_964538105.1 uncultured Bifidobacteriaceae bacterium | reverse complement strand
GGGCCGACCATTGGTTCAGCGCCGTGATCAACGTGATCACGTTGTTGGAAATGGCCGGCGTCAGATAATCGTCCTCCAGTTCTATGGGCGAACTAATGTGACAGTTCAGACAGACCGTGTCGCTCGTGACCATTGTGGAATGGTCGCGGCCTCCGCTGCCATCGGTCTGCATGTGGCAGTCCATGCACTGGTTGGTCAGGTAGAACGTGCCGGAAATCGATTGATCGGCGGATGCCGGCAATCCGGCGTGCGTCCCCGGATTGAAAGTGGCCGGGCCGCTCAACAACTGGCCGATGGATCCCAGCAGGAAATTATACTGCACCGAATTATGCGGTGCACGCGCGGTGTCCGTCCATGCGGCACCCCGGTCATTGTGGCATTGGGCGCACAGATTGATGTTGACGTTTGCGGCGTATTTACTGGTGAAGGCGGCCTCCGTGGCCGTATCCGTGCTGGTGAGTTCAAAATTGTTGGTCGAAGAAACCGGGTTGAGCAGTTGCACCGGATACGCGGTGACCTGGTGCGGGTCGTGGCAGACGACGCAAGTTTGCGGGACGTTATAATCATTTACCAGCGTTGTGGCCGGATCACTGCCACCGATCATCGCAAGGCGCGCGGAACCGGAGTGGCAGACCCCGCAGGTCCGGATGTTGGCCGCGCTTGCACTCATGGTTTGCAGCACGGCCGGCACGACGGCGGAATGGCCGCTGGCCGACCATTCCTCGAACGTCGGCGGATTGGTGTAGGTGGTATGGCTGGCGCTATGGCAGCCGCCGCAGACGGTGGCGGCCATTTCAACCTGCGGAATGACGGTGGTGTCATCCGGATTGGCGGCATGATTGGCGGCCGGACCGTGACAGTTCTCACATTGCACACTGGCCAGCAACGGGGTCGCCGGCTGGCTGACAAATCCGGTCGGCAGCTTGTAACCCACCGTGTGGCAGGCCAGGCAGGCAGGATTGCCCTGGCCGCCGTCGGCCACAAAGGAGGCATCCGTGAACGCACGCGCATGGGCGGTTTGCAGCACCGTGGTTTGAGTGCTGGCATGACATTCGGTGCAGTTCTGGGAACCGGTGTAATGTGGCGATGGACCCGACACCCGGAAGAAAGCATTGCCCGGAGCGGCGGCAACCGTCATCTGCCAGTTCAAGTTGCGTGCGCCGACGGCGAGCCAGGTGGGACTTTGCAATGATGCCTTTTCGAACAGTTGATAATACCCGGAAGGGCCGTCCCACATCACATTCACGCCACCGGCCACCGGCACAATGCCGTTCATGACCGGCAATCCGGGAAAACCGCCGGGCTGCGCGATGGCGAGATGCGACACCTGCTGGGCGGCCGCCGGCCACCGGCAAACCCACAGGCCCGCCAGCGCCAGAACCACAACCATTCTTTTTGCAGATGACAATTTCAAGCTAACGAGAGTTGATTTTTTTGTGAACCATTTCATCCGCCGGCCCGGCTCAACACCAGTTCCTGACAAGCTCCGGTGGCCGCCGGCGAACCTTGAAGGTTCACTTTACGGTGAGACTATAGTTGGCACCCATGTGACAGGACTAACCGTATTTTGTCACTTAATAGGCGATAATTGCCGAATACGTCGGACTTGGGTTTTCTAAATTGACAAGCCGGCCCGATGCCGGAAAATGCCCCACGTCCGAACAGGCAATCCATCACTTTATGAAACCGAACATGACATCCAGCTCCGCCCAACCGCAAGCCTCCCGTCGCCAGCCGCTCGTGCTGGCAATTTGGGCCTTCGTGCTGGGCATTGCGCTGGCGACCGTTTGGTTTCACAAACAACATCATGCCGCTTCTGAAAACGGCGGGCTTTCCGCCGCGACCAAAAATCTGCTGGGCCAGTTGCAGTCGCCCGTGAGCATCCGCTATTATTCCCTGCTGCCGTCCGGCAGCGCCGACGAATCGCTTCAGGCTTTTGGCGGGCGCGTGTCGCAACTGCTCGCCGCCGTGCAGGCCGCTGGCGGCGACAAAATCCAATTGTCCAGTGTGACCGAGCCGGCCGAAACCAACATCACCGCCGCCACCACCGACGGCATCCAGCCGTTCAATTTGGACAAGGGCGACGCCTGTTTTCTCGGCATTGTCGTGACCAGCGGCAGGAACACGGAATCACTTCCCCGGCTCCAGCCGGAATGGGAAACGGCGCTGGAATCCGATCTGGACCGCGCCATCCTGCGCGTGGCCGGCACCGCCGCCCAGGTCAAACTGGCCCCCGAGGTCGCCAAACCCAGCCCCGAAACCATCGCCGCCATCAACCGCCTCATCCCGGACGTGAACGCCGTTTCCACCGATCAGGCCAACCAGATTTTCAATGTTGAATATCTGAAACAATGCGGCGAAGTCGGAGCTCAATTGGAGGCGCAGGTGAATGCCGCCGCGCAGCAGGTGGTTCAGGCGCAAAACAGCGGTTCCGCCGCCGATCTGGAAGCCGCCCAAAAGAAACTGGCGCAGGCGCAGTTGGCGCAGGGACAAAAGCTCAAGGACCTGGCCGCCCAGCTTCAGATTCAACAGGCCGTCTTCCAGCAGATGAAGGCTGCGGCCACCAACGCCGCGAAATAAAACCGGGCGCAGAACCAACCGCCGAGACGCCGAGACGCAGTGGTGAAAAACAAAAAACCACTTCTCTCGGCGGCTCCGCGTCTCGGCGGTTGAAATCATCTTCACGACACCTGCTTCGTTAATTGCAGCGACAATTTGTAACAAAATTGATTGCCACCCCTTTCCCCGCCCTGGCCCTTGGCAACCAAGGCCAAAGATTTGACAAAATCGGGAGAGTCATTCTGCTGCACGATGCGTGATAATTTCATGTATCGAAAATGTTGCATACATGACCAATCCGCGCCGGAAGCGCAGTCTTTCGACATATCAAAAGCAGATCCGCTTTCTGACCGTGTTGGCTGTGGTTCTGGGGTTGGCCGTCTTTGCCGGGCTGATTTATTGGATCAACCGGTAGAAATTTCGCTGTCCGTTTTGGGTTGGCATAGGGGTTTTGCTCGGGGCGCGGCTTGGACAGCGAGGTTTGTGGGGTCGCGCCGCCTTATGGGACGTCTGGGTGAAGGCGTAGATACCTCCTCACCAAAGGAGCCGGACGCAAGTCCGGCTCTTTTTATTTCCTTTCCCGGAGCCGGAGATTTATCCGCCGTCCACTTGAACAACCACGAAGGCAGCGAACAGCATGAGGGGGAAAGTTTAGATTGCGCCGTGGTTGTGAATATGTTGATAACTTAAACTGGCATCCGGAAGCAACGGGCATGATGATTTGCAGCATGGTGCAGCCTGAAAAAATCAACAAGGGGAAGCCGGTGTGGCGGATTTTGGTGGTGGACGACGAACCCGCTGTTTGCGGAGCCATCAAGATGCTGCTGGAGCATGACGGACACAAGGTTCAGACGGCCAATAATGGCACGGAAGCCTTGTCCCTGCTTGAGCAGGACAGGTTCGACCTCGTCACCACGGATTTTGCCATGCAGGGAATGAAAGGCGACGCGCTGGCCGTCGCCATCAAGCAGCGCCTGCCCAATCAGCCTGTCCTGATGATTTCGGCCAATGGTGCCATCGCACAGTCTTTCGGCGAACCACTTCCGGGCGTGGACATGGTGATTAGCAAACCATTTTCGCTGGAAGACCTGCGCGAAGCTGTTGCCAAAGTTGCATCAAGAACCTGACAGTTGCTGGCAATCTTG
>CAZIFP010000152.1:0-7259 GCA_964538105.1 uncultured Bifidobacteriaceae bacterium | reverse complement strand
ATCATCGCGGCGGGATTACCGGCAATCGGCACGGACTCGATCACGTCGGGATACAGCGTGCCCTGCGCGAGAAACTTCGCCTGGCCCACGCGCTTCATCGCGTCGTGAAACACTTCGACAAAGGTCTTGCCGATGATTTTGCGCTTGCGTTCGGGATCAGTCACGCCCTTGAGCCGCGTCAAAAACAGTTTCGTCGCGTTCTCGTATTGCAGCTTTAGTTTAAAATTGCGCCCAAAAACTTCCTGCACGACTTCGGCCTCACGCGCGCGGAGCAGGCCGTTATTGACGAAAATACAGGTGAGCTGGTCGCCGATGGCCTTGTGCAGCAACGCCGCCGCGACGCTGGAATCCACGCCGCCGCTCAAACCGAGAATGACCTTCTCCTTGCCGACCTGCGCGCGGATTTCCTCGACGGCCTGTTCGACGTAGCTGCGCATTGTCCAGCTTTTGCCGCAACCGCAAACCTGGTGGACGAAGTTGGAAATGATTTCGCTGCCGCGCGGCGTGTGGACGACTTCGGGATGGAATTGCAGGCCGAAAAATTTCCGCGCGCGGTTCTCGATGGCGGCGTATTCGGAATTTTCCGTGACGGCGACCGGCTTGAAGCCGTTCGGAATTTTCGTGAGCTTGTCGCCGTGCGAATTCCAGACTTGCAGCGACTTCGGCAAATTGGCGAACAGCGCGCAGCTTGAATCCTTCACGGTGAGAGTGCCTTTGCCGTATTCGCGCTTCTGGCCTTTCTCAACCTTGCCGCCGAGAAACTGCGCGAACAACTGCACGCCGAAACAAATTCCGAGCACCGGCACGCCGAGGTCGAAGATGTTTTTGTCCGGCAACGGCGCATCTTTTGAATAAACCGAAGACGGCCCGCCGGACAAAATAATTCCACTCGGCTTGAGTTTCGCAATCTCCGTCGCGGGCGTGTCGAAGCGCAGGATTTGCGAATAAACATTGCACTCGCGGATGCGCCGCGCGATGACCTGCGTGTATTGCGACCCAAAATCGAGGAGGATGATCTGTTCGTTCATGATTAAAAATCGAGGACAGATTGTCCTAACGCGCGCCCGGCTTTGCGAGCGAAAAATGTTTTGGCCGCGCGCAAAATCCGTTATCAAAGTCCGGCATGTCCGCGCCAACCTTGCCGTCCGGTGGAACTTTGTGGGACAAAATCTGCCGCTGGTCGGCGGCGCACCCATGTTTTGCGCTGACGCTGGCGGTGTTTGCCGCGCTTGGCCCGTTTCTGGCCAAGCCGTTCAACATTGACGATCCGCTGTTCATCTGGGTCGCGCACCAGATCCAGGCGCATCCCGGTGATCCCTACGGCTTCGATGCGAACTGGTATTGGTCGCCCGCTCCAATGTGGAGCGTGACGGAAAATCCGCCGCTGGCCTCGTATTACATCGCGCTGGTGGCGGGAATTTTCGGCTGGAGCGAACTGGCATTGCACTCCGCATTTTTGGTGCCGGCGCTCGCCGTCATTTTGGGAACGCACCGGCTGGCGCGTCATTTTTGCCGCCAACCCATGCTCGCGGCGCTGCTGACCCTGTGCACGCCGGTGTTTCTGGTTTCAAGCACGACGGTGATGTGTGACGTGCTGATGCTCGCATTCTGGGTCTGGGCGGTCGTGTTTTGGATCGAAGGACTGAAGCAAAATTCCTTGCTGAAATTGTCCGGGTCGGGATTGCTGATCGCGCTGGCCGCACTGACAAAATATTACGGTGTGTGCCTTGTTCCGCTGCTGGCGGCCTACAGCCTGGTTGACAAACGCCGGCTGGGACGCTGGTGCTGGTGTCTGTTGATTCCATTGGCGGCACTGGGCGCGTATCAATGGGCCACCCGGTCGCTTTATGGCCACGCACTTTTTTCCGGGGCCGTTGATTATGCTGGCAGCACGAGGAACTCCTTCGGCGTTTCAAAAATAGCCGCCTGCCTGACCGCGCTGACCTTCACGGGCGGTTGCGTCGCCGTCGCGATTTTTTTTGCGCCGCTGTTCTGGCGGGCGGCGGGGTTGGTTTTGGTTGCCTTCGGAATTTTTGCAGGCGGGGCGATGTTTGAAGAATCTGTCCTGCACAAGCATGGTTCCTGGGCCCCGGTGGAATTCCAGATGATTTTCTGGATGATTGGCGGCGCGGTCGTGCTGGTGTTGTCGGCAGCGGATGTCCTGCGTCAGCGCGATTCGCGTTCGTGGCTTCTGGCGTTGTGGCTGCTGGGAACTTTTTTGTTCGCGGCCGGTTTCAATTGGACGGTCAACGGCCGCGCCATTTTGCCGATGGCCCCGGTGGTCGGCATTTTGATCGCCCGCCGTCTGGAACGGGAAATCGCGGCCGTCCGGAAAATATCTTCGTGCCGTGTGGCGGTTTGTCTTGCCGCCTGCTCCTCGTTTGCGCTGCTCGTGGCGCGGGCGGATTACCTTCAAGCCGTGGCCATCCGGGAAAGCGCCCGGCAAGTCTGCGCTGATCACAGTTCGCAACCGGGCCGGTTATGGTTTCAAGGGCATTGGGGATTTCAGTATTACATGGAGACGTTCGGTGCGTCGGCCGAGGACGTTAAACATCCGGCCGTCAAGCCCGGCGACCGCCTCGCCGTGCCCGCAAACAACACCAACCTGTTCCCGCCAGGTTCTGAAATGCCGCTGTTAGAAACCTTCACCGTTCAGGGTCCATGCCTGCTGGCGACCTGCAATGCGCGGGCGGGCGCGGGATTTTTCTTTGCCACGCTCCAGGGGCCGCTGCCTTTTGCCTTTGGCCGCGTGCCGCCGGAAACCGTGGCTGTGTATGGTGTAAAATTGGCGGCTTCCGCAAAACGCCCGTGACGACAGACAAGATGACAGCTTGACTTTTTTTCACCCCGGCAAACTTCGTTCTCAAGGCAGCTTCGTAAATTTGGCACCGAAAATCTATCTGACCGGGCCGGTTGTCCTGGCGGAAAGCGGAGCGGGTGGAAGGTTGGCATTGTCACCCGCACTGGATTCCGCTACAAAGCCGGCATGAAACCTGTCCCACGCCTTCGCCGCCCGGACGCCGGTTTCACGCTGATCGAACTGCTCATCACGCTGGCGCTGATGAGCGGCATGGTGGTGATGCTTTATGGCTTCGCCTCGGCAAGCCACCAGCGCTCACAAAAAAAACTCTGCTCGGACAACCTCCAGAAAATTTACCTGGCGATGCAGATTTACGCGAACGACTTCGGCGGCCGGTTGCCGCAAGACACCAACGCGGTGACTTCCGAGAAAGTTTTGGGCGAGCTTGTTCCAAAATACACGGCGGACACTTCCATCTTCATCTGCCCCGGCGGACGCGACTCGGAAATTCCCTCAGGCGAACCGCTCGCCAGGCACAAGATCAGCTACGCCTATTACATGGGCCGGCGGCTCGACACGCCGCAGGCGTTTTTGATGTCGGACCGGCAGGTGGACACACAGCCGAAGGTCGTCGGCGAATATGTTTTTTCACCGAATGGAAGACCGCCTGGAAATAATCATCACAAATACGGCGGCAATTTTTTATTGTGCGACGGCAGCGTGCAGGACAGCCCGGCGCTGCTGACGTTTTCACTTCCCGCCACGCCCGGCATCGTGTTATTAAACCCAAAGCCCTAGTGCATGAAAATCCAGTGTTCCTGCGGCACGAAGTATAGCTTCGAGATCACGCCCGAAATGGCGCGGAACCCGGTGCGCTTCGTCTGCCCGAACTGCGGATTGGATTCATCGGAATACGTCAACCAGCTTATCCGCGAGGAACTGGCGGAACAGGCCGCCAGCCAATCGTTGCCGGAGGACGCGCCGGCGCCGTCCATTGCATCCGTGCCTCCACCAGCGGCGCGCTTAAAAATTTCGCATGAGCAGAAGCCGGCAGAGCCGACGCCACCAGCCCCTTCCGCTTCCGGGAAATTTTGCGCGAAGCATCGCACGGTGCCGGCCACGGGAAAATGCGCCATTTGCGGCACGCCCATCTGCCGACAGTGCATGGAACTGTTTGGCTATTTCTGTTCGCCGCTGTGCAAAAACAAGGCTGACCTGCAAGGCGTCGCCGCTCCGGTTTATGCGGGGCAAAAATCTGTGGTCGAGGCGCAGTTCTGGCGGAAGGCCGGGCTGATTTTTGGTTCGGTGGTTGCTGCGCTGGTTTTGGCCGTCGGCGTTTGGATCTGGTATGCGTGGTTTGGTTCAGTGCCGCACCAGCGATTTTCCGTGCGCTTTGACGACAGCGAGCGCTCTCATTACGGTGCATCACGGCTGGTCGGCGATGATCAGATCGTTTTCCTGCACGGCGGCATTCTGGCGCGTTACGACCTGAAAACCAAAAAACAAGTCTGGCAGCAGACGCTCGTGACCCAGCAACAGGTTGCCGACCTGGTCAAAAGCGAAGACGAGGAGAACGCCCGCGAGAGCGCAAAATACGGGCGCGATATTGGCGGAGTGATGCTGTCTGGCCAGCACGAAAAAATGGTGCGTGACAGCTTGGAGGGCGCGCTGAAGCTGCGCGTCGCCGGCGAGAACGTCTGGGTCGGCAAATACGTTCAGCGGACCAACCCGGCGGATATTTTTGCGTCCAGCGACTACCAGTTGACGCGCTATGACTGGGCCACCGGCAAAGTCGCGCAGCAGGTGACGGTTCCCGAGGACGCCGGAATGTTCATTGATCGCAGCAACGAGATCGTATTGCTTAACCATACGGAAGTCGGCGCGCAATTCGTCACGCACGTCAGCCTCGCGGACGGCGCGGAGCGCACGGAGGAGTTTCACGACCCGGCGGCGGTCACCGTCGCCGTTGCGTCGGACGCGCGCAGAACCGGCGGTGGCGCGGGAAATTCCACCGGTGGCGGCCAGCCGTCCGGCGCGGAGAAACTGGCGGAGGAGGCGCAGAATTTGAACCTGCCCGGACGGATTGCGCTGCCCGCGCTGGTCGCCGGCGAGATGCACCGGCAGCAAGTTGCGGCGGCGCTTCAGGACGACGATCCAAGTCGTCCCCGGCCGGACAAAAATTTTCAGCGGGAGGCCGCGCGCTTCATGCTCCTGCCCGACCTCAACGGCTATATTCAGGTCGCCGTGCGTCTGCTCGAGGAACACATCGTGACGCGCGAGGCGATGAAGGCACCGCCGAAAAAATCCCTACTCGACAGCGGCAACGTCAGCACGGGGAATGAGACGACCGCGGTCAACGAGCAGTTGAACGAAATGCAGCGCAACAGCGGCAACACCTCGGTTTCCGAGGATCAAAGCCGTTACCAGGTCACGCTCCACCGGCCGGACTCCACGGACACGCCCGACTGGACCGGCGAAGTCATCGGGCCGCCGGAGGTGTTCCCGTTAAAAACGGTGAATGTTCTTGCCGGCGGCAGATCCGTCATCGTTTTTGACAAGGCGAACAAAAAACTTTGGGAAGCCTCGCTCACTTATCCCATCGGCGGCGGGAACCGTCAGTTCGGCGACGCGGAGCCGCAGTTCGGCGACGGCCCGGTCGTCGAACACGGCGACACGCTCTACGTTTTTGACCAAGCGGTGTTGAGCGCCTACGACCTGGCCACCGGCAACGCGCGCTGGCGGCTGCCGTCCATCGGCATTGTCGGTTTGTTTTTTGACGACCGGGGCATGATTTACGTCAACACCACCACCGGTAACCCGGATGACATCAAATACGCCCGGCAGATTGACGTGACTAAATCCACGCAAGCCGTCCTACTCAAGCTCGACCCCAGGACCGGCAAGACGTTTTGGAGCGTGAAGCCCGGCGGTTTTATTTCCTATCTGTCGGGGAAATTTATCTACACCGTCGAGTCGAACGATCCCAACCCCACCGATCAGGTGGCGTTGAGCGACACGTTGCAGGGATTGCAGAGACCACCCTATCTTCGCATTGCGCGCATCAATCCGAAGGACGGGCGCTTGATGTGGGAACATCAACAGGATCGCTGCCCCTTCGACATCCGGTTCGACAAAAACTCCATCGAGCTCGTCTTCAAAAGGGAGGTGCAGGTGCTGCACTACCTGTCGTTTTGAAATTTACTGCGCCACCACCTTGACCTCGCCCTTGACCGGGTCATAATCAATTTTGAAGCCGATGGGCGCTTCCGGGATTTTGGCGACGTAGTTGGGCGTCAGTTCCTCAAGCGTTTTCGGATAGCGCCCTTCCTGCACGTTGAACAACTGGACCGCCTGGTTGAGATAGGCCGTATCAATCTTTTTGTCCGAAGATTTTTTTTCGTCCACCAGCATTCCGAGATAACCCGACGGCGCGTTGGTGTCCGCCGCCGTTTTCGGTGACGATTTGTCGCCGCAACCGGTCAGCAAAACTCCGGCGGCGGCAAAAACAAAAATGGAAATGAAAACTTTCATGCCCGCAAACTACGCCGCGCCACCGAAAAAGCAAAATGGAATTCTCTCTGCGCTCTTTGTGTTCTTTGCGGTTAAAAACTTTTCGCCACCAACTCGCGCGCCAGGCGGATCAAATTCAAATCCTCCGCCAGATTGCCAAAACGCAACGGCGGCAGGCCGCTCTGCTGCTGGCCGAGCAGCTCGCCCGGCCCGCGTAATTTCAAGTCCGCCTCCGCAATCTTGAAGCCGTCATTCGTTTCCGCCAGAATTTTCAGCCGCTCCATCGAGTCCGGCGTTTTTGCGTCCGAAATCAAAATGCAAAAACTCTCGTGCGCGCCGCGCCCGATGCGTCCGCGCAACTGGTGCAACTGCGCCAGCCCGAACGCCTCCGCATTTTCGATGAGCATCACCGTCGCGTTCGGCACGTCCACGCCGACCTCGATCAGCGAGGTCGCGAGCAGCAACTGATTTTTGTTCGCACGAAATTCCGCCATCACGCTTTCTTTTTCCGCCGCCTTCAAACGCCCGTGCAGCAGGCCGACCTTGAACGGCGCAAGCAGTTTTTTCAGATGCTCAAACTCCTTCGTCACCGCTTTCAAGCCGTCCGCATTTTCCTCGACGCGCGGATAAACCACGAACGCCTGCCGCCCGGCGGAAATTTTTTCGCGGATGAAATCCCAGACCTTCGGCAGCTTGTCCGCCGCGCGCACGAACGTTTTGATCGCGCCGCGACCTCCCGGCAGTTCATCAATCACCGACACGTCGAGGTCGCCGTAAAGCGTCAGGCCGAGCGTGCGCGGAATCGGCGTCGCCGTCATCACGAGCAGGTGCGGATAATTCCCTTTGCGCACCAGCGTCTCGCGCTGCGCCACGCCGAACTTGTGCTGCTCGTCGATGATGACCAGGCCGAGCTTTGGCAAGTCGAAGCCGCCGGTGAGCAGGGCGTGTG
>CAZIFP010000151.1:0-7291 GCA_964538105.1 uncultured Bifidobacteriaceae bacterium | reverse complement strand
ACAAGACCGCCGGCATCGTCGCCTTCTTCATGCTCACCGGCGAAATCATCGAAACCCGCACCGCCGAGGGCGCGCGCGACTCGATCGAATCGCTTATCAAGCTCACGCCCACCAAGGCGCGGCGCATCAGGAAAGACGGCGGCGAAGACGAAGTCGCCGCGAGCGAACTCGCCGTCGGCGACGTTATCCGCATCCGTCCCGGCGACAACGTCGCGGCGGACGGCCTCATCGTGAACGGCCAGGGTTCGTTCAACCAGGCCACCATCACCGGCGAATCGTTGCCCGCCGACAAAAAATCCGGCGACGAAGTATTTGCCGGCACGCAAAACCTCACCGGTGTGCTGGAAATCAAAGTCACCCGCGCCGGCACCGACACGACGCTCGGCCGCGTGCGCGAACTGATCATCGCGGCGGAGCAGACCAAATTGCCGATCCAGAAAATCGTGGATCAATACATGGGTTTTTACACGCCGCTCGTGCTGGTCATCGGAGCGCTCGTCTGGGCGTTCACCCACGACTTGAGCCGCGTCATCGCCGTGTTCGTCGTGTCCTGCCCGTGCGCGTTCATTCTCGCGACGCCGACCGCGATGGTCGCCGCGCTGTCCGCCGCCGCACGCCTGGGCATTTTGATCAAGAATGTCGCTGACATCGAAGCCGCCGCGAAGATCAACGCGTTTGTCTTCGACAAGACAGGCACGCTCACGACCGGCCAGCTCGCCGTCAGCCGCCTAATGCCGATCGGCGAAACCAAGCCCGCCGAACTGCTGCGCTTTGCCGCCTCCGCCGAAAAATACAGCAACCATCCGACCGCCAAGGCGCTCGCGAAACTCGCGGGCGAAGCCGGCGTGCCGCTGGCCGAGCCGAAGGATTTTGCCGAGACCGCCGGCCGTGGCGTGAAGGCGCACATTGACGGTGCAACCATTTTGGTCGGCCGCGCGCAATGGCTCAAAGACAACGGCGTGGCGGCGAGTTTTGAAAAGTCCGTTGACCTCAACGAGGCCGAGGGCTGGAGTTTGATTTTTGTCGCGCGAGACGGGCATTGCATCGGCTGGGTCGGCTTGCAGGACCAGACGCGCTCGGAAGCGGCGGAAGCGCTCGCTGAATTGAAGACCGCCGGCGTGCGCCGCATCGCGATGATTTCCGGCGATCGCCAGGCCGTGGCCACGCGCGTCGCCGCGGAAATCGGCTGCGAAGAAGCGCAGGGCGACTGCCTGCCGCAGAACAAGGTGGAATTTGTCCGCGCCATGAAGGCGAAAGGTTACAAGGTCGCGGTCATCGGCGACGGCGTGAACGACGCGCCGGCGCTGGCGGCGGGCGACATCGGCATCGCGATGGGCGCGGCGGGCAGCGAAGTCGCGATTCACAGTGCGACGATTGCGCTCATGAACAACGATCTGCGCCGGCTGCCGTTCTTGGTGAAACTTTCGCGCAGCACTCGCACGGTCATCAACCAGAATTTCGCATTCGGAGTCTGCTTCATTCTTACTGGCTGGACGCTGACGACATCCGGCATCGTTGGCCCGATCACCGCCGCGATTCTGCATGTCACCGGCACGCTCATCGTGATTTTCAACAGCGCGCGGCTCGTGCGCAAAGGCGAGGAACTGGAACATTTCCATCCCGAAGCCGTCGCCGACAGACACGACCACGGCTCGCCGCGCAAGCCTGCGGGCGAACTGACGCCGAAACTGGCGTGAAAAATGAAAGCGCCTGCGGAACATCAGGTCTATCTTTCAAAACAAGATTATCCGTTGAGATGCTCGACAGAAGTTTTTGAAAATGACGAACTGAATTTGTTAAATCGTTATGGCTTCTGGATTGAAGCCTTGGTTGACGGTGTGATTTTACCAATAACTGACGAGGAAAAACTATTGTTAGATGTTCACGCTGGCAAACTTGAACCAATGAGCCTGCAAGAATGTGCATGGCGAAGCTGATTGAAAGAAGAGCGTGGGAGAAAAGTGAACGCGAATCGCCGCATTACAAATTGATTGATAAATCTGAGCAATGGTTTAGTAGGTCAGACTGGAAGAAAATGAGAAGTCAGAAAAACTTTTAGTAAAATTTTAGTTATGCCCGTCGCCGAATTAAATCCGCAATCCGCAATCCGCAATCCGCAATCGAACGGCGAAGTCGTCGTGTCCGTGCGCGGGCTGACGAAAATCTTCAAGGATTTCTGGAACCGGCCGAAAGCGCGCGCGGTGGACAATGTGGATTTTGAAGTCCGGCGCGGGGAGGTTTTTGGTTTGCTCGGACCAAATGGCTCCGGCAAATCCACCACGGTCAAGCTGCTGCTCGGTTTGCTGAATCCGACGAAGGGTCACATCGAGGTCTTCGGCCATTCGCCGCGCCATGTGCAGACGAAATCGCGCATCGGCTATCTGCCGGAGGAATCGTATCTCTACCGCTACCTCAATTCGCGCGAGACGCTGGATTTTTTCGGAAACCTGTTTCATCTCTCGAAAAGCGAACGTGACAATCGCGCCGAGCAATTGCTGGAAATGGTCGGCCTCGGCAAAACGCAGACGCGCGCGGTCGGTGAATTTTCCAAGGGCATGCAGCGCCGGATCGGTCTCGCGCAGGCGCTCATCAACGATCCCGATCTGGTGATTCTCGACGAGCCGACCGCCGGCCTCGACCCGATCGGCTGCCGCGAGGTGAAGGATTTGATTGTCGCGCTCGCGCGGCGCGGCAAGACGGTGATCTTGAGCAGCCACCTGCTTTCCGATGTCGAAGACGTTTGCGACCGCGTCGTAATTTATTACGGCGGAAAAATCCAGGCCGCCGGCACGCTGAAGGAACTGCTCGCCGAGCCGGACACGCTGCGCATCACGACGCCGGTGCTGCCGCGCGAAACTCTGGAAAAGGTTTTGGCAATCATCCGCAAGGACATTTCCAGCGGCGAAGTGCGCGTGGACAATCCGACGCAGAATCTCGAAAGCTATTTCCTCGACGTGGTGGCGAAGGCGCGTGCGGCCAACGAAACCAGCGGCGCGCAATCCGGCGCGCGTGTGGCCGAGTATTTGCGCGGCGGCGTGGCGGCCAGGCCGGAAGCGGAGACGGTTCTGGAAAAGCTGTCCTTGCCTCAACAAGTCGCGCAGCCAACTGTTGAAGCCAAACCGGTGGCACAAACGGTCGCGCCGAAGGTGGATGACAAAAAACTGGAAGCTTTGGCGCAAATGAGCCAGCCAACGCAGCCACCGGTCAAACCTGCGCCGGAAACGAAGCCGGTGGATTTGTCGAAGGCGGATGAAAAATTGTCGTCGCTGCTGGGAAAGAAAAAATGATTTTCACCGCAGAGGCGCCGAGACGCCGAGAAATCTCAACATCAACTCTGAGCCTCCGCGTCTCGGCGGTAAATAAATTGAAATGCAAAGAATTTTCGCCATCGCCTGGTTGACGTGGAAGGCCGCGCTGCGGTTCCGGCTCTTCCTCGTCATCGCGGTGCTGCTGATTCTGGCGGTGGTCGGCCTGCCGCTGGTCATCCAGGACGACGGCACAGCGCAGGGGTTCACGCAGATTATTTTGACCTACACTTTGAGCGCCATCACGGTGCTGCTCGGCATCTCGACGCTCTGGTTGGCCTGCGGCACGCTGGCGCGCGACATCGAGGAATGCCAGATCCAAGTGGTCGCGACGAAGCCGATTGCGCGCTGGCAGATCTGGCTGGGCAAATGGCTCGGCATCGTGTCGCTGAACGCGGCTCTGCTGGCGATTTCCGGCTCGTGTGTTTTTGGATTGCTGCAATGGCGCGCGACGAAGCTGCCGGCGGCGGAACAGGAAAAATTGCGCGAGCAGGTGCTGGTGGCGCGCGGCTCGGCCAAGGAAAAGGATTTTTCGGCAGAAATTGACGCCGAGGCGAAACAGATTTTACAGGAGCGGTTGAAAAGCAGCCCGGTGACGACGGCGGATTTGCCGGAGGTGCAGAAGCAGATTCGCGAGCAGGTGAAGGCGTCGTATCAGGTCGTGCAGCCGGCTTACACGCGCGCATGGCAGATTGACCTGGACTTTGCCAAAAATTATTTGCAGGACAAGCCGCTGCAACTGCGCGTGAAATTCAACGCGGCGCAGAAAACCGCGTCGGGCACCTACCTCGCCCTGTGGCAGGTCGGCGTGCCGGAGTCCGCGAAGCTCTGGCAGCCGGAAGAGCCGATGAGCCTTGCAGCGGACACGTTTCACGAATTTGCCATCCCGCCAAATCTGTTTGACACAAACGGCGTGCTGACCGTCCTGTTCGTGAACCCGAACGAAACGGCGTTGTTGTTCCCGCTCGAAGACGGCATGGAAGTTTTGTATCCCGAAGGCGGCTTCGCGCTGAATTTCGCGCGCGGGCTGGCGATCATTTTTTGCTGGATGGCGCTGCTGGCGGCGTTGGGGCTGGCGGCGGCGAGTTTCCTCTCGTTTCCGGTCGCGGCATTTTTCTCGCTGGCGCTGCTGGTGGTCATCCTTTCGAGCGGCACGCTGGCGGACGCGGTCGAGACCGGCACCGTCGTGGGAGGCAACGAGGAGACCGGCGTGATGGGACATTCGGGCGCGGACGCGGTGTTGATCCCGATGTTCAAGGGCATTCTCGCCGTCACGCGGCTGATTGAGAATTTTTCACCGATTGACGCGTTGAGCACCGGCCGCGCCATCACCTGGACCGAACTGGGACTGGCGGTCGGCCAAATCGTTCTGCTGCTCGGCGGCCTCGTCGCGCTGGCGGGCATCATGTTGTTTCAGCGTCGCGAACTGGCGACGGCGCAGGGAAACCAATGAAGAAAATGTTACAGGTTGAAAGTTGCAGGTTGCAGGTTACCGCAAACGCGCGGGAACTGGTTTCAACTTTCAACCTTCAACCTTCAACCTTCAACCGGTGTTCATGAACCCGCGCGCCAAAAAAATTCTCCTGCTCCTGCTCGCGGCGCTTTTGCTGGCGGGTTCCGGGCAGATGCAAAAAGCCATGAACCGCGACCGCGAGCAGCTCGGCCTGACGCGCATGAACGCGCTGGAAAACGCGCCGCCGGTGCTGGCGTTCACCACGGTCGCGCTGGGCGGCTTTCGCGGGCTGATCGCCAACGCGCTCTGGATTCGCGCCAACGATTTGCAGAATGACGACAAGTTTTTCGAGGCGGCGCAGCTCGCCTCGTGGATCACGGACCTGGAGCCAAGCTTCACTCAGGTCTGGCTGTTTCAGGGCTGGAACATGGCCTACAACATTTCCGTAAAGTTCAAGGATTTCCCCGACCGCTGGCGCTGGGTCGAGCGCGGCATCGAACTGTTGCGCGACAAAGGGCTGCGCTACAACCCAAATAACGTGGACATTTATCGCGAACTTTCCTGGTTTTTCCAGCACAAGATGGGACAGAACCTCGACGACGCGAACACATATTACAAACAGCAATGGGCCGGGGAAATGACGCCGCTTTTCGGCCCGCACGGAACGAATTTTTCCGAATTAATCAATCCGACGACCGCCGAGGCCCGGACGAACGCGCAGGTGCTCCGTGAAAAATACAAGCTGGACCCGGTCTTCGCGCAAAGAGTGGATGCGCAGTATGGACCGCTGGACTGGCGGCTGCCCGAGGCGCACGCGATTTATTGGGCGGCTTACGGCCTTGACGTGGCGAAGAAGAATCCCGACAAGGTGAAGGCCGATGATTTGATCAAGCTCCGTCGCAGCATCTACCAGGACATGCTCCAGGCGTTTCACCACGGGCGCATCATTGACGATCCGTTCGCCCAAACCTCCTCGCTGGAGCCGAACCTGGACCTGGTCGCCAAGGTCAACGACGCCTATGTGACGCTGATGACCGAGGACGAGCAATACAGCAATCACATCAGCAACGCCCACCGGAATTTTCTGAAGGACGCGGTTTATTTTCTCTACGAAAACAACCGCGTGGCTGAAGCCGCCCAGTGGTATAAAATTCTCGGCGAAAAATATCCGGACAAATATGTTCTCGATGCCGATCCAAACTCTTTCCCGACCAATACCACGCTGGATGAATACGCCGTGGGACGCGTGCAGGCGGAGCTGGGCGACACCTCGCAGGAACGCATCACCGGCGTCATCGAAGGCTTGCTCGCCCGGTCGTATTACGAGCTGGCCATCGGGCAGGACGACCGTTCCGCCGGCTTCCGGTTGCTGGCGCGGAAAGTCTATGACAATTACACGAAGAAGATTTCCTCGATGAAGAGCAACCTGGAACGCGTTGGACTGCCGCCGTTCGAAGTGATGAACCGCACTGTGCTGAACAAGCTGCTCGCCACGCAGCAACCGGCCCTGCCTTATGCCGCGCGGGCCGTTTTGCGGACCCAACTCGGCATGCCCGCTGAAGCTGCCGCGCCTACCGCCGGAACCGCTTTCCCCAACGCGCCGTCTGTGACCGCGACCAACACGGAGGAATCGGCGCCGACCAATTCCGCCGGCAAGTAAAATATTTTCATTGTAGCGTCGAGCCTGCGGCTCGTTTTTCGGCGCGCATCGCCGGCACTACAACCATTTCGCAAGATTGCTTCACGTCAAAACTCTGCTAATCTCCGCCGAATGTGACGAAGAAAAATTCCAGCTCCCAACCGCTGCGCGTCGGTCTGATTTCGCTCGGCTGCGCCAAAAATCTCGTGGACGCCGAGATCATGCTCGGCTCGCTGATGAAAAGCGGCGTGGAGATCACCAACGACGCGTCGCAGGCTGATGCCGTCATCGTTAACACCTGCTCCTTCATTGATTCCGCGCAGGAAGAAAGCGTGGACACGATTCTCGAATCCGTCGAGCTGCGCGACGCGAACCGGCGCGGCCAGGCGGTGATCGTTTCCGGCTGCCTTTCGCAGCGCTTCCGCGAGGAGCTGCCCAAACTGATGCCGGAAGTGGACGCCTTCATGGGCATTGACCAGGTGGCGCAGGTCGGCGACATCGTGGGCAGGGCGATTGCTAATCGCATGGGGAAAGTTGGAAGTCAGAGGTCAGAAGTCAGAAGTCGGAAGCAGAAAGTCGTCGGGCGATTGAATGAGCTGGAGAAAAATCGTGACGATTCGATTCACGAAAAAGAAGAATCCCTGCGCGGCACGGAAAAATTCGGCAAAACCAAAACCGTTGTTGCTCCGCAATCCGCAATCCGCAATCCGCAATCGCCGATTCTGGATGTCACCGCGCGCCCGGTTTTCATTCCCGATTTTTGCACAGCACGGTTCCGCCTGACGCCGAAACATTTTGCGTATCTGAAAATCGCGGAGGGCTGCAATCATCCGTGCAGCTTCTGCATCATTCCGCGAATGCGCGGCTCGCACCGCAGCCGGACGCAAAGCGACA